>CAZAHX010000001.1:0-39535 GCA_964485005.1 uncultured Acidimicrobiaceae bacterium
CCCCAGCTGGTTTCCCGCCGACGCGAGGACAGCGTCAGCGGCGTCGGTGTCCAGCGAAATCCCCCCTGCCAGCAAGGACGTCCGCGGTAATCTCCCGAGACGGAGGTTTGCGTCGGTGATAGTGGGTTCCGTGCCGCCCGACCCATAGCACGCTGGACCCGGTTCGGCACCCGCCGACTGAGGCCCGACCCGCAACCCGCCGCCTTCCACGTGGCCGATGCTCCCTCCACCGGCACCTATCGTGTGGATCGCCACGGCGGGAGCGAGCAGCGGATGTCCCTGCAACGTCGATTCCAGCTCGATCTCGGCCTTCCCGGCGACCACCAAGCTCATGTCGAACGACGTTCCCCCCATATCGACACAGATAAAGCGGTCGACGTCCAGTTCTCCTCGCAGGTCCGACGCGATAGCGGCCGAGGCGATTGTCCCGCCAACCGGACCGGAGAATAGTGTCTGGATCGGCTTTCCCCGCGCAATTGCTGCGGTCATCACTCCCCCATTGGACTGCATCACACGCAGTTGCCCGGTGAGACCTCGTTCAGCGAGGCGCTTCTCCAGATCTTCCAGGTAGTGCTCCACGATCGGAGCGATGTACGCGGTTATCACCGTGGAGCTCGTGCGCTCGTACTCTCGCCACTCCGGCGCGACCTCGTGGGAGCAGACGATCGATAGATGAGGAGCAACCTCACGGACGAGCCCGGCAACCTGCTGCTCATGAACAGGGTTGGCGTATGAGTGGAGGAAGCAGATGGCTACTGCATCGTACGAGTCCGCAAGTCCCTTGACGAGCAAGCGCACAGCGGCCTCGTCGACCGGGCGTAGTTCGAAACCATCCGCACCCATCCGCTCGTCGACCTCGTACACAGACCGACGCGCGACGAGAGGTGTGGGAGGCCGGTAGCGCACGTTATACATCTCCGGTCGATTGGCCCTACCCAGCTCGTAAACATCCCGGAATCCCTTGGTTGTGAGCAACGTGACCCTTGCTCCCCGTCGCTCGAGGAAGGCATTTAGACCGGCTGTGGTCCCGTGGATGACCGACTCGAGGGAGTCCCAGCTCACCCCCAGCTGCTCCAGCGCCTCGATCACCCCGTCGTGGAGACGTCCCGGGGTGGTGAGCGCCTTGGCGGCCCGGACCCGTCCGTCCGGATCGATGGCCACGGCGTCGGTGAACGTCCCGCCAATATCTACTCCTACTCGCATCCCATCCTCACCCTCACCGGGCAGCTGCTACCTCTGTCGCGCTGTCGTGTCGTGATGCGTCCTGATGAGCAGGGCAACATGCCGATCGACCCTCCTTCGGTCGTGGCAGAGACAACGCGTACTGGCTAGTACTCACACAGAGCAATGTAGTACTTCTGTGATCAGGCCGACAGTGCCGCAGATGGCATGGCCTGCCATTCAGCGAAACGGTTGCGGAAATGAACCACGTTAGGTGTGATCTGGCAACGCCGCGGTCGAGATCAATGAAACCATGGAGTCGATCACCTCCGGGGTAAAGGCGTGTTGGGCGATCACCGTTCGAGCGACGACTCCCGCTATCAAGCTGGCCAGAGCGAACGCATCGATCCCCGGGTCCACATCCCCCCGCGCCACGCCCCGCTCCACAACCCGCCGGATGGATCCGGACAACCGTTCGACCCACTGGGAGAACAGCTGTTGCAGTTGCGGATCGCTAACGGCAGCGCCGACGATCTCTGCCACGAGCGCAAGCGTCTTGGGGTCTCGATAGTCCCGCATCCGATGCTCGAGGATCCAGTGGACCTCCGCTCGGAACGATCCGAGATCGGGCGCCTCTACATCCCCGAAATGCATCCGGGCGGCATCGACGACGAGTTCTTGTTTCGACCGCCAGAAGCGGTATATGGTCGCTTTGCTCACTCGAGCTTCGGCCGCGATGTCATCGGTGGTGATAGCCGCGTATCCTCTCTCCTCCAGCAGCCGATAGGTGACATCGAGAATGGGCAACGTCATCGTCCTATCGGGATCATCCTGGCGCGTTGCGGTCCGCAAATGCGCTATCTGTTCCTGTTGTCGATCCATGCAGAATGCACCCTAGCCCTCGCCGGATTCGTAGTGACATGGTGGCCGTTTCTCTGTCGCCATCGCCGACTCACGTTCATCGAACCGACCAGCTTGACCGCGAATCTCGATCGACACGAGCTCCCTATGGTTCGTATCGACCGGAAGTAGGTGAGGAGCAGGATGACATCTGAACACAATATGGAAGGATGGGGATTGTGCTTCGGCCCCGCATGGCAGACCTCGATTGCCGAGCTCATTACTCCTGCACGAGCAGCAGAGAATGCCGGATTCGATCGCGTCGCGACCGGTGAGTTCCGTAGCGATGCACTCGTATGGATGGCAGCACTGGCCGGAGCAACCCGATCGATCCCGGTAGCAACAACGATTGCAAGTATCGCCCTTCGCCATCCAACCGTCGTGGGCGAAGCGGTCGCTGCGCTCCGTGATCTCCACGGCGACCGTATCCAACTGGGACTCGGCGTCAGCCACCCGAGCCTGGTCACCGATGACCTCGGCGTTGCCCAACCCACTCTCGACGACCTAGAGAACTACGTTGCGGCAGTCAGGGGAGTTCTCGAGGGAAGGGCATGGCGCGGTGGTGCATACCGTGTTCCCGCTCACGCCCGTAACCGCATCACCGCGTCCAGCGCTCCGATCCGCGTCTCCGTGCTGGGCGAGGTCGCAGCCAGGCGAGCAGCTCGTTACGCCGACGGCATCATCCTAACCTGGTCGCCGGTGACCTGGACGAGCCGGATCGTCACTGCGGTCCGCGAAGTGGACGCGGAAACCGGCCACAAAACCGACGTGTTGGTCGTGCTTCCAACTCTACCGAATAAAGACATCGCGGTAGCGCTGACAGCATGTGCCCGCCACCTTCGGCCATACCTGTCGCTGCCGTCGTATCGTCGAATGCTCGAGGCCGCCACGGGGGACCCGGAGACGGTCGCGAGTGCGGTTTCGCGAGAAATCGACGACCAGCGGGCTGCCGATATCTTGGGACGAGAACTGATAGAAAGCGTCGCGGGAGTGGGCGATCGAGATTCAGTACTGGAAGCCATTCGATCGTCTCGAGAGGTTGGAGCCGACGGCATCCTTCTCTATCCGCTCGATACTGGCTCGGGCTGGAAGGAGGCTGTGAACACCACCATCACCCGATATGCGCCGAGCAACTAGTGTCACGAGTCGCAATTCATGTACAGAATTTGCCCGGCTATCTATGCCCTTGACGCGTCTTCGTTCCCCGGCGAGCTGTCGAGCGTACCTTCGTCCTGCGTGGTGGTCAGATGACGTCGAGCAGCTCGGAGAGATCAGCACGGACTCAGGACACCAGATAAGGCGACGCAGTCAATTCGGCTCGTTCGCGGGGACTCAACCCGTTCGACGCGCTACCGCATCTATCTGAACCTGCGCCCCCTTCCAGAGGAATGCCACACCAAAACTCGTGCGAGCCGGATGCGGCGTCGGGAATCGCTCTCCGTAGATGCCATTCATGGCATCGAGGTCAACCTCGTCAACGAATTGGACGGATGTCCGGACCACATCATTCAGTGAGAGATCGACCTCCTCGAGGATCCGCTCCAGATTGGTGATCGCCTGGTGGAACTCGGCGACAAACCCACCCTCGACGATATCACCCGTACCCGGATCCCTTCCGATCTGACCAGTGATCCACACGTGATCTCCGTCGATTCGCAGGTGCGGATATGGCCCTCGTGGGTCCGGCGCCCGGTTGCTGGTGAAGGCGACTCGATCCTCACTCGGTTCCATTTTCCTCTCGATCCTGAATGCTGGTTCGGACCAATCTACCACTGCTGCATCCTGAAATCGCTCTCCGGCTAAACAAAGGATCTTCCTCGAGGGGACGGTCACACCGCGAAACATTTCCCAGCGTACTCGGACCATGACGTGTAATGAGCACTACGACTGTGCAAGCCGATGACTACTGTGCTTGACGATGGCATGATGAGATTTCGCCCTATCCGAAGGGAGCAATCGAACGATGATCGATACGAAGCGCTTTCCTGACCCACGGGTCGATCAGCTCCTGGATCGATGGAGAATCACGGAGGTCCTCAACGCCTACGCCTTTCACTTTGACCGCAACGAGCCCCAGAAGGTGGGTGAATTGTTCACCATCGATGCGGTGATCGACTACGGCCCCGAGATGGAGCAGATAAGAGGCAATGAGGCTCTTATCTCCGTGATCACTCGAGGATTGGAAGAGATATTCGCCGCCACGAGTCACCACATCAGCAACGTGTCCGTTCGCTTCACCGATCAACGCTCCGCTGATGCCATCGCCTATCTGTATGCGTGGCATCGCTACCTCGACGGATCACCAGACGGCTACCTGTGGGGTCAGTATCACACCCGGCTGCGTCTTACAGACGACGGATGGAAGCTCACGCACATGACCCTCAAGGTCGCCGGCTCCGCCGACTTCCACCGAGAGTCGATGCATCCGATCGGCCGCCGCTAAACACAGTGCTGTTCTTGCCGATCGCGAAACTCGCTTGGCGTACGGAGGGCCGTGCAGTCGACGGTCGACAGCCGAACCCAGTCAGCCGTTTGCACTGAACAGCGGCTGCCCCAACTCCGCCTCGTCTACTTCGACTCCCATGCCGGGACGCTGCGGCGCCCGGATGCGTCCGCCCTGCCGCCGCGGCGCTCCCTCGCCGTAGCTTCGGGTGATGTACCCGTTCAGGTCCGTGGACGCCAGACGCAGGCGTTCGAGGGTGGAATGGGCGAGGTGACTTACGGCGGCCGTGACGAGGTCACCACCGCAGGCGTCCTCGATGATCATCGCAATGCCCAGCTCGGCGCACACGTCCCGGATCCTCATCGCCTTGGTGAGGCCGCCGTATTTGCTGACCTTGATGTTGATGGCGTCCATGGCGTCGTCGCCGTGGGCGCGGATCAGGGCTCTGAGACTGTCGATCGACTCGTCCAGGATGAACGGTAGCCCGGTCCGTCGCCGCACCGACAGGCACTCCTCGTAGGACGCACACGGTTGCTCTACGTACACATCCAGCTCACCGAGCGCCGACACGACACGGACTGCCTCGTGGGTGAGCCAGCCCTTGTTGGCGTCGGCTATCACCGAGTCGCCCGGGCGCAACACATCAACAACCGCCCTGACCCGGTCCACATCGGCCTCGAAACCTTCCCCCACCTTCAGCTGGAAGCGCCTGTACCCCTCCTCCTGATAGCTCCGGACACGTTCTGCCATCACCTCGGAGGTGTCCTGGGACACCGCCCGGTACAGGTCGACGGCCTCCCCATCGACACCGCCCATCAGCGTCGACACCGGGGTCCCGGCCACCTGTCCGAGGATGTCCCAACAGGCCATGTCGAGTGCCGACTTGGCGTAAGGGTGACCGTTGAGCACGGCATCCATCCTCATGTTGATGCCGGACAGCCGTGTGGGGTCCATGCCGATGAGATGGCGTGCCAGGTGCCCAATGCCGGTTCGAGCTCCTTCTGCGTATGCGGGCAGGTAGGCGGGGCCCAGGGGGCAGACCTCCCCCCAGCCGCTGATGTCGTCGGTGGTGTCGATGCGGACGATCGTGCTGTCGAAGGCCGGCAAGACCCCTCCCGACCAGCGGAAAGTGCCCTCGGCCAGAGGGAGATCCATCTGCCACGCCGAGATCCGCGAGATCTTCACGTCGACCAGGTGCCCGCTGTGGCCATGGATCTACAGTACCAGCTAGTACTTAGCCGACTCCGGGAGGCACCATGGACGACAACCGAGTGAGTCTCGTCACCGGAGCAGGCTCGGGAATCGGGGCCGCCACCGCCGCCGCCCTGGCGCAAAGGGGCGACGCTGTCGTCTGTGCCGACCTCGACCTGGAGCGGGTCGAGAACGTGGCGGCGGGTCTCCCCGGGGCGCTCCCGGTCGGGGTCGACGTGGCAGACGAGGCACAGTGCGAGGCCATGCTCGAGAAGACCATCGCGACATTCGGACGGCTCGACGCCGTGGTGACCTGCGCCGGCATCGAGGTGGCCTCCCCCGCCCTCGACCTCGACCTCGACACGTTTCGCCGGGTATTGGACGTCAATCTAGTGGGCAGCTTCCTCACCGCCCAGCTCGGCGCCCGACACATGGTCGACCGGGGCGGCTCCATCGTCCTGATCGGCTCGCTCATGTCCCAACAGGCCCTGCCAGGATCGGCGGCCTACTCCGCCTCCAAGGGCGGCGTGTTGATGCTGGGCCGGGCGCTGGCGGTGGACCTCGCCCAGTACGGGATCCGGGTCAACGTGATCGGCCCCGGCGTCGCCGACACACCCATGAGCGCCGCCTCCCTGTCGGATCCGGAGCGGCGGCGAGCCCTCATGGACCGGGTCCCGCTGAAGCGACCCGCCGGCCCCGAGGAGATTGCGGCGGTGGCGGCCTTCCTCACCTCCGACGAGGCCGGTTATGTGACGGGCGCCTTCGTCCCCGTCGACGGAGGCTGGCTGGCCGGTTGAGAGTCCTCAGCCGGCGACGGGCGCCCCCACCTCGACGACGTGGCGCTTGCCACCGGTGCCGTGCTCGGCGATGTCGGCCAGCACCTCGGGGACGTCCTCCAGCTTGTATGTGTCCCCGGCGAAGGAGGTGAGGTCGAGGCCGCCGGAGAGATAGATGGAGTTGCCGATCCGGAAGTCTCTCCTGGTGAAGCCGAACGTCGTCACCAGCCGGACTTCCCGGCGGACGAACTCACCGAGGTAATCCTGGAAGTCGATGGAGGTGGGCCCGTCGGTGATCCCCATGAGCAGGGCGGTACCTCCGGGCCGGACGGCCCGTATGGTGGCGTCGAGGCTGGACGGGTGGCCGGCCGTCTCGAAGGCGAGATCCACTCCGTGCGGCGCCCCGGCCAGGTGGCGGACCTCCTCGGACACCTCGTCGGGTGTCAGCGCCGCCACGTTCAAGAGCTCGTCTGCCCACGACGACACCGTCTGGAGTTGGTCGTCGCTCACGTCCGTGGCGATCACCGTGGTGGCCCCGAATGCCCGCACCACCTGGCTGACGGTGGCGCCGATGCTCCCCACTCCGCTCACCAGCACCCGGTCGCCGGCGGACACCCCCGAGCGGGTCACGGCGTGCACCGCCGCCGGCAAGGCGGAGCCGAGCATCACCGCCTCGGAGATCGGGACGTCGTTGGGCAGGGGGAACATGTTCGCCTCCGGCACGGCGACGTAGTCGGCGAACCCGCCGTCGAGGTCGATGCCCAGGTGGCGCATCCACGGGCAGATGCTCTCCTCTCCCCGCATACACCACTCGCAGATGCCGCACCCGACCACGGCGTCGACCACCACCAGCGTGCCGGGCTTCGGGCTGGCCGGGGAAGACGTCTCTATGACCTCCCCGACGATCTCGTGGCCGAGGATGCGAGGGAGCCCGGCCGTGTCCAGCATCCCCTTCAGCATCTGGCTGTGGAAGAGTCCCACTGCCGAGCCGACCACCCGCACCGTGCCCCAACCAGGACCGGGCCGGGGCGCAGGCACCTCGTCGATCACGATGGATCCGACGTCCGTCATGAGCAGTGCCCGCATCTCGGCCGGGATGGTGGTCACAGCCGACTCACGGGAGGCAACTCAGGATCGCGATGGGCACGCCAAAACGATCCACATCGATGCGGTGCTATTCGATGATGTCGTCGGAATCCAGTTCCCAAATCAGTTCCGTATACAGGTCGCCTGCGGGAACCCAATGCCGCCGGGAATACTTGACCCTGGGGTTGTAGGCATGGACGATGAATTCGTCCAGGTCGCAATAGTTGGCCGAGTACTCGACATCGGGCGCATTATCCCGGAGATAGTCGCCGATGGGGCAATTGAGCCGCAGCACGTACTTGACCATGTTGTCGTCTTGGTCGTAGTAGCGCTCGGTGTCGACCTTGGGCGACCACTGGAAGTAGGACCAGAACTCCTCGAAGAAGTTGCCGAGACTGAGCGCCTTCCCCTTCGCCCGGACACGCTCGGCCATGCGGCGACCCATGTCCTCACCCTGCCGTTTCCGGGCTCGGGCCACGGCCTCCCGGCCATCTTCTGCTCCTAGCTCGGTCTCCATGGCGTCGGCGAGGACCGAGAAGATCTTGGTCTTGGCGTGGAATTCCGGCTCGTTCCTGTCCCATCCCTGCTGGACCGGATCATCAGCCGCCACCTCCCGATACTTCTCGAGATAGCGCCGCTGGCCCTCCGGGTCGGACTTGACCTTGGTGCGAGCGTACCTGTCTCCGGGCACGTCCTCGACCGCATCGGCCAGTTCCTTCAGCTCGGGATGGTTCACCTCCACACGAGCGTATTCCTGCACCTCGGACCTCACTTTCGCACGCTGTTCTGGCTGCCAACGACTCTAGTACTAGTGAGTACTGAAGGACACCCCTGACCCAAGTCCCTCGCCCGGCAGAGGATTCACGCCGGTCCGGGGCGATCCTGACCAACGGCAGCGACCGCCACCGGCAATGGACGACGGCGGGACAAGGCGATGGCTGCCACTCCCCCGAAGACCAACAGCAGACCGAGGGCCTGAGTTGGCGAGAACGTCTCGCCGAAGATCATGTAGGCCCAAAGCACGGTTGCGGCCGGCTCCATCACCAGCAGGATCGACGATTGCCACGCCTCTACCCGCGCCAGGTTCGAGGAGATCACCAGCCAGCCCAGCACCTGGGCGCCGAGCGCGAGGGCCAGCAGCCACCCGTGGGCCGGCCAGGAGGGCGCCAGCGTGAATCGGGGGTCGAGGGGCACTAGAAGGAGGCTACCCACCACCGCCCCTACCGTGGCATCCCTCAGCGTTCCGACCGGCGCCGACCCCGAGACTCCGGCGTGGCGCAGCAACAACAGGAAGGCTACGTAACAGGTCGCCATCAGTATCCCGAACAACACGCCCCGGACCGGATCGGCACCCTGAGGTTGGACACCCACGACACCGGAGATGAGGACCACCCCCACCATCACCACTGGGGCGGTGGCGATGCCCAGCCGCGAGGGCCGCTGGCCCAGCAGCAGCCATCCCACCGCCATCATGATCACCACGTGGGTGCTGCCCACGACCGTGGCCAGGCCGGCGCCCATCAGCTCGATGGCGGCATGCCAGGCGGCGTGGTTTCCGGCGAGGATCAGCCCGGCGGCATAGGCGATGAGCCGTTGGCGTCGCGGCCGGGGCGGGTTGCGCCCGAAGGCGTCGAGCACGAAGAGGACGGGAACGGCGTAAACGGCCCTGAAGAAAGCCACCGTGACCGGGGAGGACTCGGCCAGACGCACGAAGATGGCGCTGAACGACACCACCATGACCCCGAAGCCGAGGTACAGCCGGACCGCCAGATCGCTTCGACCGGCGCCGGTGAGGGGCTCAGCCAAGTGGGAGCGGTCTCACTGCCATGAGGAACCGGTCTGGAACAGCTCGAGGACGAGACCCCCGACCCGGCGTGTGTCGAAGTAGGCGAACTTACCGCCGTCTTCGAGGATGCCGTGGGAGATGACCTCGTAGCCGAGGCCGGTCAGCTCTTCGACGTCGCGGTCCAGGTCGTCTGTGTGAGCGCAGATGTGGACCACTCCCTCTCCGTGCTGCTCGAGGAACTCGCCTTGCACCGTCCTTCCCGAGACCGGCTGCAACAGCTCGAACTCGATGCTTCCCATCTGCGCGATCCGGCCGCGGACCGCGGCATCGGGCGACGGCTCTCCGTACACCCGCCGCTCGATGGTATGAGCCGACGGGCCCTCCTCGAACGGTCCGATCCCCAGCCTCTCGTAGAACTCCACGGCCTCGTCCAGGTCGCTAACCACCACCCCCACCTGGTAGGCCCGATCCCATATCCCGGGTCTGGCACGCTCGTCGCTCATCTCGCTCCCTTCTCCTTGCGACTCAGTACGGATCAGTACTCTACCGGGTCGTCGGTGGCGGCGCCGGGGCGGGAGACGGTGTGGCGCGGCTAGTGTGCCGCCCCAGATGTCGGGTACAGTCGAATCAGGTCCTCCCGAGAAACACACCGAGTGGACCATCGAGGATGATGACCCCACCCGGGCCACGATCCTGCAGGTGACGCTCGGTTTGCTCGAGGAGCGGGGTTACGCGGCAGTCACCACCGACCTCATCGCCGCCGAGGCGCAGGTCAGCAAGACGACCATCTACCGCTATTGGCGAACGAAGCAAGAGGCGGTCATCGATGCCATCCGGCTCAAGCTCTTCCCGCTCGATGTCCCCGAGCTGGGATCGACCGAGAAGGAGATCCGCTGGATCCTCGAGCACCGGCTGGAGGACTATCGCAACCCGGGCACGCTACGGCTGGTGGGGAGCCTGGTCGGGGCCTCCACCAGCGACCCCCAGTTCCGTCCCTTGTTCGACGAATGGATCGACCGGCTGGGCGGCGCAATCCGCCAGGTGATACAGCGGGGGATCCGACGCGGAGACGTACGAGAGGAGATCGACACCGCAGCTCTGGAGACCCTGATCGCCGGCGTGGTTGCCCGGACGGTGGTGATGCAACACAGCTACCCCGAGGAGACGGTCGACCACATAATCGAGCTGCTCCGCATGACCTTCCAGCCCGACAGCCCCCAAGAGGAGGGTTCGTAGCCGTCTTCCCGGCAGGTGAGTACTGGGTAGTACTAACCTCGGGCACATGACGCTCCCTTTCCCTGAGCGCGCATGACCACCGTCCTGCTGTCGGGGGTCGGAAACCTGGGGGGCTGGGCCCTCGAGTTCCTGGCCCGCGCCCCCGGAATCGACCGCATCGTCACCCTCAAACGCAGTGAGTGGGTTGGTCCCTCACGAACGGCCCTGGCCATGATCGGGTCGGTCTTCTCGGGTCACACCAAGGATTTCAGCCATCACCGGCTCGACCTGGACGACGTGGAAGGAGTGGCTCGGCTGATCGCCGATACGAAGCCTTCTGTCATCCTCCACTCGGCCACGGTGGGATCTCCCCGACGGCTGATGCAAGCCGACCTCGACCCGGGAATGAGGGCGACCCTCGAAGCCGCCACGTTCGGGATGTGGCTGCCCTGGCATCTGCTTCCGGCGACCCGGCTGATGGAGGCGGTGCTCGAGTCGGGGGTAGAGACCCGAGTAGTCAACGCCTCGTTTCCGGATGTCGTCAACGTGAGCCTGTGGAACGCCCTGGGCGCGGGACCCAGCGCCGGGGCGGGAAACGTGGAAGTCCTGGCCGCCCAGGCCTTTCGTCATGTCGTGGCCCACTCCGGAGCCGCTCCCTCGCAGGTGGAGGTGTCCCTCGTCGGTTCCCATGCCCTCCTCACTCACGGTCCGGGAGCGGGCGTCCCCTACCACCTCCACGTCGCCGTCGGAGGTCGGGACGTCAGCGATGAGTACGACCTGGCCTCCATCGTCGCCGAGAGCCCGGAGCCCATCGACTGGCGGCGAGTCCCTGAGTTCTCCGTCTTCGCCGCCTCGGCGGTGAAGAATCTGCTCGCCCTGGTGGGCGACGACGCCGTAGCCACCCATGTCACCGGCCCGCTGGGACTCCCGGGTGGCTACCCGGCCGACATCGGACCCGACGGGGTGCGGTTGAGGCTTCCTCCGGGACTGACGAGAGAGGAGGCCGTGGGGATCAACGAGAGAGCCGCCCGCTGGGATGGGATCGAGCGGATCGACGACGATGGGACAGTCGTCTACACAGCTGAGGTCGCCGGAGCGATGGCCGAGCTGGGCTACTCCGTCGACTCGATCTCCGTCGACGAGGCGGCGCACCGAAGCGAGCAGTTGATGGCCCTGATGGATGACCTGACACGACAGGAGAAATGAAATGCCCGACTTCGTTCGCCGACCTCTGGCAGGGCTCTTCCCCCTCATACCCCTCACGCTGGGCACCGACGAAGAGATCGACTTCGACGAGCTGCGTCGAAGTGTCAAGACGGTGGCCGGAGCGGGGGCTCCGGGCTGCATCGTGTTCGGCTCCATGGGTCAAATGACGAGTGTCTCCGAGCGGGAGTTCGACGCGGTGTGCGAGGCGGCGGTCGAGGTTGGATCAGAGGCCGGGATCGCCGTGGTGATCGGCAGCACGGCCAGCTACCAGCGAGAAGCGGTGAGACGGGCCCGCGTGGCGGAACGAGCGGGGGCCGACGGCTCGATGCTCGCCGCCCCGTACGCACTTCCCCTGTCGCCGGAATGGGTGACCGACTTCTTCGTGGAGGTGGCCGAATCACTGGACGGTGACATGGCTCTGATGCTGTACAACTACTCGCCCCTCAATGCCGTGAACGTCACCGCCGAGATGTGGGAGCGCCTGGTGGAAGTGGACAACATCAAGGCGATCAAGGAGTCGAATACGGCCCTCCCCCATTTCGACCAGGTGCTTCTCACGGTCGCCGAGCGCATCAACGTGTTCACCGGCAACGACCCGGCCTTCTTCCACGGTTCGACTTTGGGAGCCGCCGGTGCCACCGGCATCTTCAGCTGGGCCGGCCTGAGAACCGGGGTCCGATTCATCGAAGAGTGCCGGCTGGGTCACCAGGAAGACCCCTGGGTGCGACAGGCGTTCCGGGCGCTGCAGAACATGTCGGCCGCCATCCGCCGACCGGACATGCCGCCGATGCTCTCCTACGAGCACGGCTACCTCAACGCCCTGTCACAACTCGGCGGCATCCACCCGGGACCACCCCGCAAGCCCTACAGACCGCTGCCCGACGAGGCGCTCGCCGAGCTGAGAAGCGCAGCTCAACCACTCATGGAGATGGAGGCGGGACTGTGAGCCCGGGCGATCGCAAACCCGGAGAGATCCTCGTCGTGTCCCGAGGCGACGTAGAGTCTCTCCTCACGCCGGCGGCTTGCCTGGAGCGATGCCTCGAGACGTTCGAGTGGGTCGGGCAGGGAGAGGTCGAACAGGTCAACCCGGTCAACCTCTACGTCCATGACCGGTCCCAGCCGGAGCCCCCCTTCGGGCACGGCGTCGTCCAAGCTTTCCCGGCCATGATCCGGCCGCTGGAGCGGGCGGCGGTGAAATGGCTGTCCAGCTTCCGCAAGAACCCCCGGCGCGGGCTACCCGGTATCTCCGCTCTCGACCTCCTCACCGACACGGAGACCGGGATGCCCCTGGCACTGATCGACGGTACTTCCGTGACCAACATGCGAACCGGCGGCCACGCCGCCGTCGGAGCCAAGTTCCTCGCCAGGGCCGACTCCAGCACGGTGGCGATCATCGGATGCGGAAACGAGGGACGGACTCACCTGCAGCATCTCGCCGAGCTCTTCACCCTCAGCAACGCCGTCGCCTTCGACATCGACAGCACCCAGCTCGGGAAGTTCCAAGAGGAGATGTCTCATGATCTGGGCCTCGAGGTGGCCGCAGCGTCAACCGTCGAAGAGGCCGTGGCCGAGGCAGACATCGTCTGTATCGTCACCAATGCGTCCGGGCCGGTTCTGATGGAGCCGTGGGTACGGGCGGGAACCCACGTGTGTGCGACCACCGGCTTTTTCGACGTCGACAAGGCCTGCGCCACGAAGTTCGACAAGTGGGTGGTCGGCTGGTACGGGCGGGACCTGGAGTGGATCGAAGGCCCCGAGGTGGGCAAGCTCGGGGGGTTGAAGCCAGGCGATCTCACCACGGCCGACATATGGGCCGACATCGCCACCGAGATAATGGGAGGAACCAGACCGGGCCGGGAGTCCGACGACGAGCGGACCATCATGACGCACCTGGGGATGTCTGCCCTCGACGCGGCGGTAGCATCCCTGGTCTACGACCTGGCGCTGGAGGCGGGAGCCGGAAACTGGGTCGAGGTCTTCTGATATGGACGAATCGACTACCACTGAGAATCAGCCCGGCAGGGTCGACCTCGATCTGCTCGATGCAACCCTCGACTACATCCGGCCGGCGCTGCAGTCGGACGGAGGGGACATGATCTTCCACGGGGTCGACGACAAGGGTGTGGTCAAGCTGGAGCTGCTCGGGGCGTGCGGAACATGTCCACTGTCCATCGTCACCCTCGTGTCAGGGATCGAGCGGCTGGTCATGCAGAGGGTGCCGGGCGTGTCGGGAGTGGTGGCCCACTCGCCGGCGATTCCCGACCTCGGCGGCTGAACCGGTCTCCTACGGTTACCAGGAAAGGGCGGAGCGAAGAGTCTCGACGGTCCGGCGCGGCCCGTCACCGACCCAGTCGACGTCCACGACCACGTCGGTGACGCCTGCTCTCGCAACAGCGGCGAGACGAGAGGCAACGACTGGAGTGGGACCCGGAATCCGCATCGCCACCCGATCAGGCGCCGCCCGGTCGTTCCTCTCCGCCTCGGCTCGGATACGTGCGACACCCTTCTCGATGACGCCGACGTCTATCTCATGGGCGTTCTGGAGAGCGAACCAGCCGTCGCCTCTGGTAGCGACCCGACAGAGCGCGGCAGACGACATGCCACCTATGAGGATCGGCAAGTCGCGTACCGGAGTCGGATAGCACAACAGTCCTTCTGTCACCGGGTAGTGCCCCTGCTCTCTGGGCGATAGCTCACCGGTCCAGCACTCGCGCAGGATCTCGATCCATTCGTCCAGCACCGCGCCGCGAGCCTCGAAAGGTGCTTGCAGGGCCTGGAACTCCTCTCGCAGCCACCCCGCTCCCACACCGGCGACGATCCTTCCCTCACTCATGAGGTCGAGGCTGGCCAACTGCTTGGCGAGGATGAGGGGGTTGCGCATCGGGACAATCAGAACACCCACACCGATGTCGACGGACTCAGTCGCCGCCGCGGCCGTCGCCATGGCGATGAGCGCGTCGACCCACGGCTCCTCCGGGCGCCAGGTCATCGTTCCGTCGGCCGAGAAGGGATACCGAGACGACATCTCTCGCGGCATGACGACGTGATCGCTGACCCAGAGGCCGTCGAATCCAGATGCCTCGGCGACTTGCGCCAGCTCCGCCAGGAGACCGACTCCCGGAACCGCGCCGGAGGAAGGCAGTTTGGCTCCGATTCTCACGTTGCTCGTCCTGATCGTTCGCGTCCCGTCATGTCAGCCATCCTCCGTCTACCACCAGGGTGTGGCCGGTGATGTAGCCGGCAGCGCTGGAGGAGATGAAATCCACGGCGCTCGCTACGTCTTCGGGGACTCCGAGCCGGCCGAGGGGTATCTGGCGGGTCGCCTGCTCTGCCAGGCCGTCGTCTCCCAGCAGGGATCGAACCAGCTCGGTGTCGATCGTTCCGGGAGCGATGGCGTTGACCCGCACCCCGTGAGGTGCCAGCTCTCTGGCAGCCGAAACGGTCATTCCGCGCACTGCGCTCTTCGACATGTCGTAGGGGACCATGGGGCTCGTCGAGGACGTGAAGGCCGAAGTCGAAGCGACGTTCACTATCGACCCGCTACCTCGCCTCACCATGACTCGGGCTGCGGCTCGAAGGACGAAGAACGAACCACGGAGGTTGACCGCCATGAGTCGGTCGAACTCGTCCCTCTCTATCTCGGTCAGCGGCTTCGACCAACCGACCCCGGCGTTGTTCACGACCGTGCCCAACGGCACATGGGCGTCGAGTTCGGATACCGTCTTTTCCACCTCGTCTGTGGCGGTGACGTCCATATGGACGGCGCGCACATCGAGGCCCACGTCTATCAACGGCTGCGTCGCCGCCACTGCCGCCTCGTAGTCGACGTCGGTCAGGAACACGACATCACCCCGCCGTGCCAGCCGCTCCGCTATCGCAGATCCGATGCCTCCAGCGCCCCCGGTGACGAGGGCGCCGGAGCGCACAGGATCAGGCATTCCAGACGTGGCTCAGGGCAGTCCCTGAGTAGGGCCGATGATCTCTTCATACAACTGGTCGAGGGTGCCGCTGGCGGTGTAGAAGTCGATCCAGTTGTCGACGTAGCGCCACCAGATCACGTCGCCCACCGGGACCACCCAGCGGCCATAGGCCTGGCTGAAGGGGTCGTCGGGGTTGAGAACCGACGTGTTGGGATTCTCCTCGACGAACCGGAAGGCCTGGTACTCCTCGACGACGATGGCATCCGCCCGGCCGGCTGCGACCTCCAGAAAGGCAGGCTGTTGTTCCAGCTCTACCAATTCCGCGTCGGGGAAGTTGGTGCTCACGAAGTTGGCTGCCGTGGATCCGATCAATGCGGTGATCGTGACATCCGAGGAGTTGAGATCATCCACCGAGTCGATCCCAGAATCGTCGTTGATCACAGCTACCTGACGGTAAGGAACATACGGCCGTGTGAACCAGAGCTGTTCCGCCCGCTCCGGTCGGTTGACGAGACCCACCGAGATCATGTCGAACTGGCCGGCCAGCATCCCGGGAATCAACGAGTCGAACTCCTGATCCATGATCTGCAGTTCAACCTGGAGGTCTTCGGCGAGCATGGTCACAAGCTCGACGTCGTATCCAGCCGGCTCGTTGTTCTCGTCGCGGTACATCTGTGGCTCGAACTGCAACGTCATGCCGACGATCAATGTCCCACGATCCTTGATGACCGACAGGCGGTCCTCACCTGGTGTCGGCGCCGCGCCGCCGTCCTCCGCCGGGACGGTCTCCTGAGCATCTGCGTCCTCGGTGGCCGTCCCCGTGCACGCGCCCAGGATCAGCGCCGTCACCAGGAGCAACACGAGTTGCCGCCCCATTCTGCTTGTCTTCATCAGGTCTCCTTCCTACGGTCCGGTGATCGGCCCATGGCCCATCGCCTGCGGTTCGTCACTTCCCCCCAGCACCGCTTCTTGCAGTTCCCGCAAGCGAGCGGTGCGTCGACGCTGTCGAAACGAGCGGAGCGGCTTTACTTCGGTGAGGACGTCGACGGCCGTGAAGCGCTTCTCCAGGTACTTCACGCCGTAATAGATCACCGTGGTGAGCCCCAAGTAGATGACCAGGAGCGCGAGATACACCTCGAAATATCGGAAGGTTCGGTTGGCAAGTGTGTTGGTGACACGAAGGAGTTCCGCTACACCGATTATGTAGAGCAACGCCGAATCTTTGACCATGCCGATGAGCATGTTGCCGGTGGGTGGAATCACTATCCGGGTTGCCTGAGGTAGCGTCACGGTGAAGAAGGTCCAGGGCGATGTCATACCTACCGAGAACGCTGCCTCCTTTTGCCCGTGAGGTACGGCTTGGATTCCCGCCCGGAATATCTCGCCCAGCCAGGCGGAATACTGGACGCACAGCGCTATCATTCCCGCACCGATCGCGGTGAGAAACCGGATATTGAAAGCTATGGCCAGGCCATAGTAAACAAAGAGGATGAACACGAGCATGGGAATAGCCCTGAATACATTCACATAGAGGGCCATTACCGGTGCGATGATCCGATTCTTCGACATTCGCAACAGTGCCACCACAACACCCAGCACCGTCGATATCGCGAAAGAGACGACGACGACGAACACCGTTATCTGAAGACCCTGCCAGTAGAGGTCGAGATTCCCTGTCACAACGTCCCAGCGGAAGTCGATCATCAGAGAACCGCCTGGATGAAGGCGCGGGTACGTGTTTCCCGGCAGTCGGTATAGAGCTCCCGGCCCCCTTGCTCGACGATCATCCCTTCGTCCATGAAGATGTTGAGGTCTCCTACCTCACGACCAAACGCCATCTCATGGGTGACGACCACCATCGTCATTCCCTCTATGGCGAGCTCCCTCATGACTGCCAGTACCTCGCCCACCAACTCCGGATCCAGGGCAGATGTCGGTTCATCGAACAGCATTATCCGGGGTTCCATTGCCAGCGAGCGGGCGATGGCCACCCGCTGTTGCTGGCCCCCCGACAGCATCGTGGGATAGCTACCCAGCTTTTTCAACAAGCCGACTCGATGCAGCTGCTTGGCGGCCCGCAACTCTGCTTCCTCCCGGGTCATTTGCTTCACCCGCTTGAGAGCGATAGCGACGTTGTCGAGGGCTGTCAGGTGCGGAAAGAGGTTGAACTGCTGAAACACCATGCCGATGCGTTGACGGAGCTGACGCGGCTTTCCCCTCACAGGTGACTGGTTGTCAGGATCGGATAGGTACTCGACACCTTCGAATCTCACGGAGCCGGAGTCGGGTATTTCCAGGAGGTTCATCGTGCGGAGGAGAGTCGACTTGCCGGAGCCCGATGGGCCGAAGATGACGACGTGTTCTCCCTGAGCCACGTCGAGATCGATTCCATTCAGCACGTGGTTGCTGCCGAATGACTTGTGAATTGCGCGCAAGCTGAGGAGTGGATCCGGTTTCACACCATTGAGATAGCGTGCGCTCACAGCGATATCACATCCTCAGGACTCCATGAGCAGTTCCTAGCAGACATGGTGCAAGAGAGCCCATCATCATCAATTTCAGATGCGCAAATCAGCAAACACATTCACAAACCTCACCTGGAATACCGCATAATCTCTGCCGGCTAGTGTCAAGCAAGAACCTGTTGACCGTCCGATTCGAGGCTCACAGCCTCGAATCCTCAGCCATTCAACGTCCGATGGCGAGGGGGTGTCAGGCGCTCGTTTTCCGCTCAGGCACTTACTCCTTTGACCGAGTACGCTAGCGTACTGATCACGACCGCGTCGTGTGGATTCGCCAAGATTTCACAGCCAAGGGCGAGACCGGCATGGTGGCTGTGATGGAAGATCGGGTCGAGGATCCGCGAGCAGGAACGGGGCGCGTCGATACCTCAGTGAGCTCTCTCGTGTTGGGGACTCTACGGCCAGCCATCAATCCAGGACCCTTCCCGACTGCGGAGGCAACAGTCCTCGGCGTGCATCAAGTCTGCGCCCGGTCCAGGGGTTCGGCGTCACGAGTGGCGTCTTGAACCGGGCTACAGGGAAAGCGCGTGACATCAATAGGGCAGACGCCGCGGGTGTCGACTTGGATGACTGTCTGAGCGATGTCGCCGGCGGACCGCCCGGCGACGGCGCCCTTGGCGGTGATCGTCGCTGCCTTGGATGAACAAATGGCCAGGTGGGAGACCTGACCGATATGTCCGGATGGAGCCATCGGCGGGCCACCCGAGCGGATCGTCTCATAGTCGCTCGATCATTTCGACAACGGTATCTACAGCCGTGCGTGGTACCGGGTCTCCACCGGGAAAGAGACTGATCCAATCGACCAGGCCCTCATAGCGTCGTATCTGCTGGTAGCACTCTTCCGGTGCTCCGACCACGCACATCTCGGAGACGAACCCGTCCGAGAGGTGCTCCGCCTCGGAAGGCTCCCGCGCTCCAACCGCTGCCACCTCGGTCAGCAGCTGCGGGCTGCTCCGGGACACCTCGTCCCTCAAGCTCCGGATGGCGGCCTCTCTGTCGTCCGTGACGGCGCACCGAACGAGAACACCCCGCTCGATGCGCCTGCTCGATGTCTTCTCGCCGTCCTCCACCGCCGGTGCTATCACCTTCCGAAGCCAGTCGATGGTGTGGACCCGGCTGATCAGGACACCGTCGGCGACCTCTCCGGCGAGCCTCGCCATACCGGGACGTGCCGCCGCCAGATGCACCGGCAGGCCGGGAAAGGCCATGTCGCCTCGCACGGCCGCCAGGTAGCTGCGCATGCGGGAGAGTGGTCTCGCCTGCTGGTCCCTGGTGTTGGGGACGCCGGCCCCCAGACCGAGGACGTAACGTCCGGGTGCCAACCCATGCACCGTCGCTGCCGCTCGGGCGGCAAGAGCTGGGGGATGATGCCAGGAGGCGACGGCCGACATGATCCGGGTCGACCGTGTCGCCACAGCCATGGCCGCCGCCGACACGTACCCGTCCCAGGTCGCCTCGCCCACACCGATCGTGTCGACGCCTGCCGCCTCCAGTCTCCCGGCATAGGTGATGGCGTCGGCGAGTTCGAGGCCGGGCACGCTGAGAGCGACTCCCAGACGGATCGAACGCTTCTCCCCGGTCATTTCGTGGCGGCTGCGAGCAGTTCCGAGACGGACCCGGCCGAAGGCAGACCTGCGACCGCGTCCCGCAATCCCGACACGCTCGCTGCTCCCAGAACCGGCTCGACGTTGAGGGACACCTTCGTGCCGAGGTCCTCATCGGTCAGGGGGCGCTCGGGCCCACCCCGAGTGTGTTCTACCCGGTGCTCCCACACGGCCCCATCGCGAAGGGTGGCGCGGAGGACGGCCGGTAGCTGGTGAGGGAAAACCCGGGACGCCTCGTCATCGACGACGCACACCACCCGGGCGGCCAGGTCCAAGCGGCGGGGATCTCTCACTGACTCGTCGGTGAAGTCGGATAAGGCAACTCCCAGACCTCCGCCCCCCAAGAGGGCCGCCGCAACCGTGAACGGTCCGCTGAACTTGGCGTGGTGCCCGGACCGGGGCCTGGCCTTCTCGTCGGGTGGTTCGGCGATGGTGCGCAACACCGGCTCAGGGACACCCAGCTCCAACGACTGGATCTCGTCGGGGCAGACTCCTTGGGCCCGCAGAGCCATCGCCGCGTCGATGCCGGCGTGGGTGAAGTGGTTGGTGGGGTAGGGCTTGATGAACAGCCGGGATATCTCCCAGTGCTCCCCCAGCCCTCCGATCAGCCGCCCCTGGTCGAACCCCCCGGTGTGGGACTCGAAGAAACCGAACCGGCCTTCGATGGCTGTGGGCGGGCCGGTCATCGCGGCCCCCGCCAGCTCGACGGCGGTGATTCCCGCCTGAGCAGCCCACCCGCAGTGGAACGGCTTGACTGTTCCGCCGGTCCGGTTGGCCTCCAGGATCCCCGAGCCGAGAGAGGCGGCGATGGCAAGGGCGTGGGCCATCGTCTCGGTGTCGGCACCGGATACGAGGGAGGCGCCCGCGGCTGCACCCACCGCTCCGCATATCGAGGTGGCGTGGAATCCCCGCTCGAAGAACACCGAGTTGCGCAGGGCGGGGTCGTAGGCGGCCATCCCCAGGCGACAGGCGATCTCGTTGCCTACCGCCACCGCCGTCAGCAGGTCCGCCCCCGGTACTCCGTGGGCTTCGGCGGCCGCGAGCACGGCGGGAGCGACCGAAGCGGAGGGATGGAGCACCGAGGGAAGATGGGTATCGTCGAAGTCGAGGGCATGAGCCATGGTTCCGTTGACCATGGCGGCGGCCGCAGCTGGGAGGCGCTCTCCCGTCACGAGCACGGTCGCCTCCTCCCGACCACCCCGGCGGGTAGCCACCTCCCGGACCGACGCCACCGGGGACTCTCCCGAACCGGCCACCGCCACCCCAAGCAGGTCGAGGAGGGTCCTCTGCACCGATTCGGTCAAGGACGGGCTCAGAGGCCGGGCCCGGGTAGCGCCGGCGAAGGCGGCAAGATGGCCTACCAGCCCGTCAGGCATCGATCAGGGCGAGAGGGCGGAGAGGCGACCCGGTGGCTCCCCGCAGGTTCAGGGGGACACCGACGAAGCCGAACTCGTAGATGCCGGTGGCGGCGAGGCCCTCGAGGTTCATCGCCTCGATGATGTGGATGCCCGACTCGACAAGGAGCAGGCGATGTACCGGAAGGAGGGCGTGGCCGGCTCCCGGACGGATCGCTTCATAGGCGACGGTCTCGGCACCGGTAACACCGATGCGTCGGTCGGCCAGCCAGGCGGCCGCCTCCTCGCCGGGACCGGGGGCGCCATCGACCTGACCCAGAAACACCTCGGCATTGTTCCAATGGCGGGACCAGCCGGAGCGGACGAGAACAGCGTCGCCCTCGCCCACGGCCACCCCGGCCAGTTTCTCGGCCTGCTCGAGGTCGTCGACGCTGATCTTATAGCCCGGTTCGAGCACGTCCTCGTCGCGGGCAGCGGCAACGTCGAGAAGGACACCCCGGCCGAGGAAGGGCCGGATCTCGTCGGCGCCCAGGCGAGAGAAGCCCACCTGGGACTGGACGGAGCCCGCTTCGACACCACCGTGGAGGCGTCCCTGGTGACTCACGTGACACAAGGCGTCGACATGGGTACCAACGTGGCCCCCCATGACGATCAGCTCGTTGGCGGCGGAGCTGCCGTCGGCACGGGTCATGTCGCCGTGACGGCGGATCAGGGCCATCTGATAGGGCGGATGGTTGGGAGACACGGGCATGCCCCGCTCCCATGGATGGGCGAGATCCACGAGCTGGGCCGACGACAGATTCTCCCACAGGCTCATACGACCCCTTCGGAGCGTAGACGCGCCAGCTCGGCCTCGCCGACTCCAAGCTCGCCGAGAACCTCGGCGTTGTCGGCGCCCACGGGACGTCCTGCCCACCGGATCGAGCCGGGGGTCTCCGAAAGCCGGAACATCACGTTCTGCATCCTCACCTCCCCCAGGTCGTGGTCCTCGACCCGGGCGATCGTGCCCAGAGCCTGATACTGCGGATCTTCGAAGATCTGGGTGATGTCGTAGACGGGCGCCACCGCTGCCTCGGCCTTCTCGAATTCCTCCACCACCTCGTCCAGGTCACGGTGGGCGATCCAGTTCGCCACATAGCCGTCGAGTTGGTCGGCGTGGCGGGCCCGGTCCGACCCGGTGGCGAACCACTCCTCGTCGATGACCTCAGGATGGCCGACCAGTCGCATGACCCGTTCGGCGACCGCCTGGGCGCTGGTGGAGACCGCCACCCAACGGCCGTCGGCGGTGCGGTAGGTGTTACGGGGGGCGTTGTTGACCGACCGGTTGCCGGTGCGCTCCTGGACGATCCCGAGCTGGTCGTACCAGATGGGCTGGGGACCAAGGATGCTCAGAATCGGCTCGATGATCGCCAGGTCGACCACCTGGCCGGTGCCACCGCCGACGTCACGGTGGTAGAGGCACATCTGGATGGCATTGGCGGCGGCCAGGGCGGCGATGCCGTCGGCCAGGCCGAAGGGGGGAAGGGTGGGGGGTCCGTCGGGTTGCCCGGTGATGGCCGCGAACCCGCTCATCGACTCGGCCAGCGTGCCGAAGCCGGGGCGGGAAGCATAAGGGCCGAACTGGCCGAAGCCGGTCACCCGGGCGAGGACCAGGCCCGGATTCACCTCCATCAGCCGGGTGGGGCTCAGGTTCCATCGCTCCAGGGTGCCGGGGCGGAAGTTCTCGATCAGGACGTCGGTCGACTGGACCAGCCGGAGCATCAGCTCCTGGCCTTGTCGACGCGAGAGATCGATGCTCGCGTTGCGCTTGTTCCGGCCCAGCATCTTCCACCACAGGTTGACGCCGTTGCGTTCATGCCCGTGGTGACGGACCGGGTCGCCCCGGGGGTGTTCCACCTTGATGACGTCGGCCCCGAAATCTCCCAGGATGGTGGCGGCCAGAGGGCCCGCGAACAGGGTGGACGCGTCGATGACTCTCACTCCGGCCAGTGGACCTCTCGGTGTGCTAGCCACTATGTTCCACGCGACGGAATCACGTTCCGAAACTATAACAGCGGGGTTGCACCCGTCCCTCAACGAATCGGAGTTCGGTCTTGGTCCCACATTCCTACCTATATGTGCCCGGAGACCGGCCGGAGATGCTCACGGGGGCCCTCGGCCGGGGAGCCGACGCCTTGATCGTCGACCTGGAGGACTCGGTGGCGCCCTCTCACAAAGACGAGGCCCGAGAGATCGTCGCCGGCTGGCTGAGCGACCTTCCGGCGAATTCGCCCCTGCCCGAGATCTGGATCCGCGTCAACCACGGCCCCGATGGCGTGCCCGGGGGCGACATGGCACTCGTCCGGCTCGGCCCGGTGACGGGTATCACCCTGCCCAAGACCGAGAGCCCCGAGCAAGTGGAGAACGTGGGCAGGCAAGCCTCGGGGGGGGTGATCCCCCTGATCGAGTCAGCCAGAGGCATGCTCTGCGCCGATGCCGTCGGCCGGGCGCCTCAGGTGACGCGGCTGGCGCTGGGCGAGGCCGACCTGGCTGCCGACCTCGGATGTGAGCCCTCCCCAGACGTGCTCCATCCCTTGCGCATGTCGATTGTCGTCTCCTCGGCCGCCGCCGGCCTTCCTCGCCCCATCGGGCCTGTCTCCACCGACTTCAACGACATGGAGGATTTCCGGCGTTCCAACCGGGAGTTGAAACGGATTGGCTTCGGAGCCCGCTCGGCCATCCATCCCGTCCAGGTGGGACCCATCAACGAGGTGTTCGCCCCCGATCCGAACGAGATCGAAGCCGCTCGGCGGGTCGTCCGCGAGGCCGACGAGGCCCAGGCCGCCGGCTCAGGGGTGTTCTTGGCAGAGGACGGCCGCATGGTCGACGCCGCCGTCGTTCGTCGGGCCCGTCGACTCCTCGACGAGTCCGAGGCCGGAACTGAAGGCGATCGGCACTAGGAGGACGCTCCTCCGGAACCGACCGGTACAGTCAGGTCCCGCCGATGAACGCCACCGAAACCCCTCGCAGCCAGACGATCGCCACCGTGGAGCGGGCCGCCGATGTGCTCAACGCCTTCACTCGGGCGGACGGGGAAACGCTGGGCGTGACCGAGTTGGCTGACACACTCGGCCTCTCCAAGGCCGTTGTCCATCGCATCCTCAGCTCGCTGCGGATGAAGGGCTTCGTCGAGGTCCACGAGGGGACCCGCCGCTACTCCCTCGGGCCCGCCGCTCTCGCCCTCGGCCTCACCTACCTCCAGGGCATCGACGTGCGAGACCGAGCCCGCCCGGTCCTCCGCGAGCTGAGCGAACGCACCAACGAGACGGCGACCCTGTCGGTACGGCGCGGAGACAGCCGCATATACGTCGACCAGATCACCCCGCCCCGCGAGGTGCGGATGACGGTGCGGCTCGGCCACCCCTACCCCCTTCACGCCGGCGGCTCCTCCAAGACATTCCTGGCCCATCTTCCCGAAGAAGAAGTTGATGCCTACCTTGCCAGGGACCTCGAGAGGCTGACGCCGACAACCATCGTCGACAAGACGAAGCTCCGCGCCGAGATAGAACGCATCCGCCGGGCGGGATACGGGATCTCGTTCGGCGAGCGCCAGGACGGCGCCGGGTCGGTAGCGGCGCCGGTGTTCGACCACGAGGGAGGCCCGGTGGCGGTGATCAGCGTTTGCGGTCCGGTCGAGAGATTCCGCGGCGAAGTCGAGGACATCGCTCCGTTGCTGCTCGAAGCCACCAGGCGGCTCTCCCGTCAGCTCGGCTGGAAGCCCTAGCCGCCGGGACGGGAGATGTAATGCCCGGTGGGCTCTCCCACCACCTGGCCGTCGTCGAGAATGCGGTTGCCCCGCAGGAACACGTGCTTGACACGGGCGGTCAGCTCGTGGCCCTCGAAAGGGGAGTACTCCTGGGTCGACTCGGACCTCGCCGCCTCCACCGTCCACGACTCATCGGGGTCGAGGAGCACGACGTCGGCATCGAACCCGGGGGCGAGGTCGCCCTTGTTGTCAAGACCGAAACGCCGGGCGGGGTTCCGCGACACCAGCTCTGCGACCCGGTTGGGCGTAAGGCCCCGGCGGCGACCCTCGCTGAACAGGCCGGCGAGCAGGTACTCGGTCCCTCCGAAGCCGGACTTGGCCTGCCAGATGTCGTCTGGATCGGAGCCCAGCTTGGTGGCCTCCCGACAGCAGGCGTGGTCGGACACGACCCAGTCGATTTCGCCGGCAGTCACCGCCTCCCATAGCGCCTCCACGTCGGCGCGGGGACGGATGGGCGGGTTCACCTTCCCGTAGAGCCCCCCGGCATGGTCGAGGTCGGCGAGGAGGTGGCCAACCGTGACCTCCCTTCGCATGTCGAGCTCGGGAAACACCTTCGCCATGAGACGCGCCGCCTCCACCGCCCGCAACGACGACAGGTGGAGCAGGTTGATGTTGGGGAACGCGGTCACGTGAGCGAGATAGGCGGCGATGGTGATGGCCAGCCCCTCAGAGTGGGGCGGGCGGGCGGCCGAGTAGGCGGCCAGGCCCCGGAGGTCGGGATCCGCCTCCGCCATCTCGGTGTATGCGGTCATGATCTCGGCGCTCTCGCAGTGCAGGCTCACCGATATCTGGTCGGCGATGTGGGGATGCGACTCCCGGGCCGCCTGAGCCTCGCGCATGATGAACTCGAAATGGGCGTAGTCGTAGCGCTCGCCGGGGGACGTCATCAAGAACGAGGCCTGATCGTCGGAGCGGCCGTGGAGGCCGTGACCTCCGTAAAACATGAAGATCTTGAAGGAGGGCACCCCGAAATCGTCGATCAGCAGCGGCATCTCGTCGATGTGGCGCCGTTCGATGGGCGCTAGGTGAAAGGCATAGTCGACGTGGGCGAGGCCCGAGGTGGTTGCGAGCACCTCGGGAAAGAACTCGGCGTAGGGCCCGCCCCTGTTCAAGTAGTACTGGCCGGTCCGGAAGTACGTCATGGCGGTGGTAGTCCCGCCCTGGGCGGCAGCCCGGCTTTCGCTGACGGCGTCCTCGGACAGGGGGTTGTAGATGCCCCAGTGGCAGTGGGCATCGACCACACCGGGGAACGCGAGGAGCCCGGCGGCGTCGACCACCTGGGCGTTGTTGGCTTCCAGGTTCGGTCCGATGGCGGCGATCTCTCCGGAGCGGACGGCAATGTCGGCGGTCTCGGTTGCCGCCGCACCGGGGCGCACCACTTCCGCACCCCGGATCACCAGATCGTATTGCATTGCTCCTCCTTGTCTCGGCGGGGTCTCATTCGAACGGCCAGGTAGCCAGGGGACGGTCGGGACCGGCTTCCGCGAGCGCGCGGGCCACGACCCGATTGACGTCGGCGACCACCTCGTCCATGTCCCAGGCGACGACACGCCCGGACTCGACGATGACCTCGCCGGCCACCATCACCGTCTCCACCTCGGAAGGTCCGACCGCGTAGACGAGATTCGAGATAGTCGCCGGGTACGGGTTGAGCGGTGCCCGACGTCTATCGAGCACCACCAGGTCGGCCTGTTTGCCGACCTCGATCGAGCCCAGGGTTTCCTCCAGGTGAAGGGCGCGGGCGCCACCCCACGTGGCGAGCTGGAGCATCATTTCGGGGTCGCCGAACGAGGCGTCACCTGCCTCGGCCCGTTGATGGAGGATGGTCGTCTTCATGGCCTGGAAGAAGTCGTGAGCGTCGTTGGGCTGGTCGGTACCGAGGCCAAGCCGAACACCGGCCTCGACCAAGCCGTTGACCGGGGCGGCCTTCATGCCGATGAGCATGTTCGCGCCGGCGCAGAGGGAAACGCCGGCGTCGGCCTCGGCGACAGCCTGGATCTCGGAGTCGTCGAGCCACACCGGGTGGTATCCGAGGAATCGGTGGTCGAGTATCTCCCAGTCGGCGAGCAAGGTCATCAGGGGCTGGCCGTGCTCCTCGACAGTATGGCTAGCGGCCGCCTCCGAGTAGGAGATGTGCATGGCGAACCCGGTGTCCGCCTCCACTGCCCAGTCGTGCAGGCCCCGGAGCAGGGGCGGGGTCACCCGATGGGCCGACATCGCCTCGGCTCCAACCTGGACCCGGTCGCTGTTCCAGCGGTGCTGGAGCCGGGAGAGCTCCGAACGGGCCAGTTCGAGGTCGTCGTGGCGGTGTGCGGGAACCAGCTCGCTCCGATCGACCGAAGCCCGGTAGAAGAACCCGCGGAGGCCGGACTCCGTCAATGCCCGCAGAGTGCCGTCGGCGGCACCTTCCAGGCCCCGTCGAGCGGCCTGGCTGTCGGTGGTGGTCGTCACCCCCGAGAGCATCAGCTCGGTGAGAGCGAGCCGGGCACCGGAGTAAGCGGCCTCTTCGTCCATCGCCTCTCGGATGGCGGTCGCCATCGCCGCCCCGGCGGGATCTCCACCGACCAGAAAGCGGTCGCCGCCCAGGCCCCGGGTGAGCGATGAGACCAGATGAGCGTGAGTGTTGACGAAACCCGGGATCACCACCCGGTCTGCCAGGTCACGTACCTCGACGGCAGCGGGAACCGGTCCGGCGGCGGCTGCCACGCCAACGATGCGGCCGCCGGCTATGGATACCCTCCCGGGATCGATGACGCGGGGGGCAGGTCCCATGGTCAGGACCATCGACCCTTCCAGGACGAGGTCGACCGGCTCGGGCTCGGGGAGGTCAGGCGACACTGTCTGAGGGATCCTCCTGGTGGGCGGGAAGGTCGCCGTCGATGGCGCGGTCTCCCGTGGGTATCCCCAGCGCCCACTTGCCGTAGACACCGCCGTTGCGGTCCCAGTTGAGGCCGATCTGGGCAGCCATCGCCGAGATGTCCCGAAAGTGTCGCTGGACCGGGTTCGTGTGAGAGAGCCCGCTCGCTCCCATCTGCCGGACCAGGCGATGGACGGCATCGACACACTGGCGGGTCAGCCAGGCCCGATCACGCATCGTCTCCACCCGTTCCCGGGGATTCAGCAGGTCACCCGCCCGGGCCCGGCGGACCAGCGTGTCGGTGATCCCTTCCACCAGCCGGGCCGCCGCCCCGATCTGAGCGGCCGACTCAGCCACTCGCAACTGGACCGGGACCGACTCGGCGATGCGGTTGGCGAAGATGGCACCGATACGGGCCCGGGTTGCCTCCAGGTAGTCCTCGAGGGCGCCCTCGGCCGCACCCAGGATCGGGCCGAGGAGGATGGTGCCGAAGGCGGGGCCCAGCTCCATGCGATACACGGGGTGCTCGTTGGCGTCGGCCCCGGGAGGGTTCGAGCCCAGGAGCTCGAGAAAGCCCAGCGTACGATGGTCGGGAACGAACACCGGCTCGGCGAGAAGCGCCTGCTTGCTCCCGGTGCCCTGCAATCCGGATACATGCCAGTCGTCGACGATCTCGTACTCGGACGCGGGGATGAGGCATTGGCGCAACACTGCCGGACCGCTGCCTTCGAGGCCTTCAACGGGGGCAGGGACGATGACCCACTGGGCGTGGTCGATGCCGCTGGCGAACCGCCATCCCCCGTCGACCAGAAAGCCGCCGTCCACCGGCACTGCCTTACCTGAGACCCGGGCTGATCCGGTGGCGATGAGAACGTCATCGTCGGTGCTCCACACCTCTTGCTGGGCCTGGTCCGCATAGCGGCCCACCATGACGGAGTGGGTGGTGACCACCGCGGCGATCCATCCGGTGGACCCGCATGCCCGGGCGAGCAGGCGCGCCGCCTCGATCTGGACGCCCCACTCCACTTCGATCCCTCCGTAGCGCTCGGGCCGAAAGAGGCGGAACAAGCCGGCGGCCTTGAGCTCGTCGATGGTCTCGCCGGGCAGCTCGCCGAGCTCCTCCGTGTCCCGCGCTCTCTCGCGAATTCCGGTCACCAGGTCGCGGACGTTGTCCAGCACGGATTCGGCCACCTCGGTGTGGGCTGCGGTTGTCATCGCGGATCTTCTCCTTTGTACATCGGTCTCGACCGGCGGCGCCGGCGGAGAGGTGTGAAAGCTTCGATTCCAGGACAGGAGCGGGCCGGCCGACGCCACTGACGTCGACAAGACAAGCCCGATCACTACCGTGTGATCCCCGTGCGTCACGACCGAATCGACATGGCAGATGGCGTGTCCGACGCTGCCGGCCAGGACGGGCACGCCTTCCTCCCACCCCCACTCCACCTGCTGGAACTTGTCGGGCCGCTTGGACGCAAAGAGGTAGGCGCTGTTCTGCTGGCCGGGAGCGAGCATCATGAGCCCGAAGGTGTCGCCGCCGACGAGGGCATCGTGGCTGAAGGCCGACCGGTCGATCGAAACCATGAGGGAGGCGGGATCGTGAGCATGGGGAGATACCGACGTGGCCGTGAACCCGCGGGGTCGACCCAGGTCGTCCTTGCCTGTCACCACGTACACGGCCGACGCCACCATGGCCATCGCCTGGCGGAAGAGCTCAGCGGTGGTCATGGCGCGTCCCCCCAATCGTCGGCGAACGACCAGGGGTGCACGTGCGCCAGGTGAGTCTCATCCGACCGGGAGATCCGCCGACGCTGGTGGTCGAGTCCGTCCAAGGGGCCGGGTTGCCGATGGTGTACGCCGAGGTGGAGCCGCTCGACGTCCAGGTCGCCATGGGACATGTGCCGCGCCCCCTTCCCACACTCCCCGGGGCGACCGCCATCGTGCAGACCGCCGATGGGCTTGGCTACGTGATGCCGGGCGGGTGCGATGGCACCTGGGCCGACAAGATCGACGTGGATAGCCGCTGGGTCGTTCCGCTGCCGCCGGGCATCGACCCGGCCACGGTCGCCTGCACGACCGGTGCCGGGGTGGTCGCTCGCCTGGCCCTCTTCGATCGGGGTGGGCTGGCCAAGGGCGAAACGGTGCTGGTGATCGGGGCCAGTGGATTCGTGGGGCGTGCCGCCGTAGAGCTCGCCACCCACGCCGGTGCGAGGGTGATCGCCACCGCCCGCAACCCGGCCGCGATCCCGGAAGGACCCGAGGGGGCGCTGAGCCTCGACGGGTTCGCGGACAAGGTCCGTTCGCTGACCGACGGACATGGAGCCGATTTGATCGTCGACGTGCTGGGAGGAGACAGCCTCAACGAGGCAATCCGAGCCGGTGCCATAGGATGCCGCCACCTCCTGGTCGGCACTGCCTCCGGGACCAGGCCCGGAGTCTCCTTGCCCCTCCTTCTCATACGGCAACACCGCCTCGAGGGGTTTCGCCGCTCGGCCACGAACGCTGACGTCTTGCGCGAGGCCCATCAGGACACGTTGTCGGACATCGAAGCGGGTGTCATCACCGCCCGACAGGCGCCCGTGTTCGACCTGGAGTTGGCCGCGGCTGCGATCCAGACGGTCCGGGAAGGAGGGCACGCACTGCTGTCGGGAAGACATCACGAAGGCTCCGAGGGATAAAGAGAACCATCCCACCAGACCAGTGGATCTCCGCTGCCAATGACGACCTCCACCACATCTCCGATCACCAGGAAGCGGTCGAGGATGAGCGACCGGACGACCGTCTCACAAGCGAGAGCGCACAGAGATCCTTCCACGACAGGGACGCCGGCCAGCAGCGCGTAGTCGAACAAGCTATCAACGGACCCCCAGAAGCCCGTCGCCAGGGATAGGTGGGATCGCGTGAGTATCGACACCCCGAACCTTTCCCCGAGAGGGAGTTCTTTCGGTAGGGACACCATCACGGAGGGCGGATCGACCGAGTAGGAGGCCACGGTGGGGACGACCACCATTGACGCCTCTGTGTCCTCCAACGTCGAGATGGCGGCCGCGGCCGAGGCCATCGCCTCGAGGAACTCGGCGGGCGCTGTGGCGATAGCGGGTCTCGTCATGGTCGTGCCACCGCCAGGATCACCATCACCACCAGTGCCCCCCACACGAACAGCACGGCCGGGTAGACGCCTGGAATCGAAGAGTTGACTGCCGCCAGCCTCTCCGGGGTCTCACCCAACTCGAGCAGCTCGGTCAGGGCAGGTCGGTAACGGGCGGCCGCCACCCGGATCCACAACCCGGCGGCGATGACCACTCCGAAGAGGAGTGCCTTCAAGGCCAGCCAGGTAGGAGCAAAGGGAACCTGGACCGAGAGGGATGTCACCCCCATGACCACGAACGCGACCGAAGCCAGGATTCGCAAGGAGATGTCGGACCGGTTGAAAGAGTCGAGTCTCTCATCTGTCGGCTCCTCCTGCCGCCGCCGAAAGGCCCAGACCGATGCCGCTACCCAGACCAGCGCCAGGATGGTCACCGCCCAAAGAAGCGCAGCGATCAGGGTGGGGTCGGCCGTCCCGAAACCGAACCCGGATACGCGAGCCAGACCTAGCGCCACCGGGATCATGAGGATGAGGCTCAGACGGGGTGCCAGGTCCAGGCTCGTCATCATCTTCCGCACCTGCGCCCTCGCCTCCGGGGTCAGCCCCGGCCGGCGCATGACGAAGCTCCCATAGAAGACCCCGACGTCGATCCCCAGCCACGCGACCAGAAGCAGGATATGGAGGATCAGCAGACCGTCTCGTGCCATTCGCCTTCACCTCTCTGGCCTTCCCGGGAAATGTGGCTGATCGGCCCGGTTCCTCTCCCGGACGCGCGCTACACTCGTTTCAGTGACAGCGTTCCGTTCACCGGAACCGTTAGGGAGCTTAGCATTCGTGAGGCCGGGGAGTCACCCCCACGGAGTTGCGGATACTGGCCAATACCGACGCACGGGAGGAAGGCGAATGCGACAAAGATCGAGCCGATGGATGGTTGTATTGATGGCGATGGCAGTGGTCGTCGCCGGTTGCGGCCCGGCCGCCGAGGAGACAACGACTACCGGAGTCGAGCTCCCCGCGACCGAGGCGCCCGAGACCACCACGACGACGGAGGCGCCGGCTACCACCGAGCCCACGACCCCTCCGGAAGCGACAGCGATATCGGTGGGCATGGGCCTGATGCCTCCTTCGGGCGTTCCCTGGACCGGCGCGGGGTCACCCGGCCAGTATGTGTGGAGCCAGATCTTCGACGCCCTCACCTACATCGCCCCCGACGGCACCGTCCAGCCAGGTCTGGCGACCGGGTGGACGTCGGTGGACGAGAACACCTGGGAGTTCACGCTGCAGGAAGGCGTCAGCTTCGCCAACGGAGAGCCGTTCAACGCCGACGCCGTGGTGGCCACGTTCGACGTCCTTCTTTCAGAGGAGGGGCGGGCGACCTACGCAGCCAGCGTGGGGAATTACGGGTTCGTCACGTCTGTCGAGGCGATTGACGAATCGACGGTTCGTGTCATCACCGAGACGCCCAACCCGCTTACCCCCAATGCCCTGTCGCTCGCCTACATCGTGCCTCCGGCGGAGTTCGCCGACGTCGGCGCCGAAGGCTTCGCCTCCTCGCCGTTAGGAACGGGCCCGTATCAGACGACGGCGTGGAGCGATCAGGAGATAACGCTTGAAGCCTGGGATGGATCATGGCGCGGGGTGCCAGCCATCTCGACCGTCACTTTCATCAACCTGGGCGACGCGGCGGCACGTGTCCAGGCCTTGCAGTCGGGTCAGGTCCAGATCGCCCACTCGGTCAGCCCTGACCAGATCGCCGCCCTCGAGGGTGAGGGATTCGGTGTCTTCAGTGGTACCCGCGGCTCGATGATGTCCCTCGCATTCATCGCCAACGAAGGGGGACCGCTCGCCGAGCAGGCGGTCCGTCAGGCGATGAACTATGCGGTCGACGTGCAGTCGATCGTCGACGAGCTTCTCCTCGGCTACTCGTCTCCGGGGATGTGGCCACCGGAGGGTGTGACGGGACATGACCCGTCGCGGCCACCGTACCCCTACGATCCGGACATGGCACGGATGTTGCTGGCCGACGCCGGCTACGCCGACGGGTTCGACATGGTCGCCGAAGTCACCGTTGGCTCTTTCCCCAGCGACGCCGACATCTACGAGGCGATGGCCGGCTTCCTGACGGAGGTCGGCATAAACGTCGAGCTGCGCCAGATCGACTTTGCCGGCGAGTGGCTTCCCAAGTTCCTCGGCACCGACGGAGCCGACTGGGAAGGCGACGCCTTCGGGTTGTCTTGGAACGCGGCGCCACTGATGGATGCCATCAGGCCCTTCTCGTTCTTCAGTTGCGGGCACGGCAACGAGTTCTTCTGCGACGAGGAGGCCGAGTCCCTCATCAATGAAGTGTCAGCCACCTTCGACGTGGCCGCCCGTGACGCCCTGATGGCTGACCTGCTCGACATGACCAGAGAGAACCCTTCTGCCCTGTGGCTGGTCGTTACCCCGGAGCTCTGGAGCTTCGACAGCAGCGTGCAGGGCTTCTCGGTCGACAACTTCAACATCCGGTTCGAATCGGTGACGGTGGGTGGCTGATCGCGAGGGGCTCAGCCGCTCCCCCGTCGAGGAATTGTCGGTCCCGGCCTCGCATGAGGCCGGGACCGACATCATCAGGGACACCGGCTATGGACGCTACGCACTCCACAAGCTCGGTTATCGGATACTTCAGCTGGTCGGGCTGGTTCTGGGAATCACGACCCTCCTCTTCTTCCTCTTGCGCGTCACCGGTGACCCGGCCAGTGTCCTGGTGGGTGATCTCGCCTCCGCTGAGGACGTAGCCCGGGTTCGGCGCTTCTACGGCCTCGACGAACCGCTGATCGTCCAGTACTTCAAGTTCATCGGCCAGGCAGTGCAGCTCAACTTCGGCAACTCCCTGCGCTCATTCACCGATGCGTTCGACCTCGTGCTGTCCAAGGTCCCGGCGACGATGATCCTCGCCGCCGCCGCCGTCATGTTGAATCTGATAATCGCCTTGGCGTTCGGGACCTGGCTCGGCTACCGACCGGAGCGACCAGATCGCCGCCTCGGATTGGCCGCCGTTCTCGTCAGCCAGGGGATCCCCGGGTTCGTCATCGGACTTGTGCTGATCCAGCTCGTAGCCGTCGAATGGAGGCTGCTTCCGAGCATCGGCTTCGACGGATTACGGAGCCTGATCCTGCCGTCGATCACCCTCGCCTCCTTTCTCCTGCCCCGAGTCATCCGCCTGACCGCAGCCAACGTGGACCAAGCGATGCGACAGAACTACGTCCGTACAGCCCGGGCATCGGGAGCCTCGTCGCGAGCGGTCATGTGGCGACACGTCCTACCCAATGCCGTCGTCGGGACCGTCGCCCTGGTGGGTGTCCAGTTCGGGTTCCTGCTGTCGGGCTCGTTGATCACCGAGACGCTGTTTGCATGGCCGGGCATGGGCCTTCTACTGATCGAGTCGGTGCGGGGTCTGGACTTCCCGGTCGTCCAGGCGGCGATCGCGGTCGTTGCCATCCTCGTGTTCGCTGTCAACACGCTCACCGACCTCGCTTTTCCTCTCCTGGATCCCCGGCTGCGGAGAGCCCGGGCATGACCACACCCGAGACTCAGATCGACGGGACCGGCTTGAGCCGGCGAGCCCTCAGGTCAACCTACCGGAGGGTCCCTGGTCTGCTCGTGACCGGCCTGGTGGGAGCTGTGATGGTGGTGATCTTGACCTTCTGGGGCAGCAACCTGGCCGGATTCGAGCCTGGAGCCCAATCGCTCAGCAACCGGCTACAGCCGCCCCTCGAAGGCAGGCACCTCCTGGGTACAGACCGGCTCGGACGCGACGTCTTCTCCCGGGTGACCGCCGGGTTCTCATGGTCGCTCCCCGTAGCGCTGGTGGCCACAACCATCGCCTCCACTCTTGGCACCTTGGCCGGCGTCGCTGCCGGGTGGAACGACGGCTGGGTGAGGACTCTCCTGGTCCGCTTCATGGATATCGCCATCTCGTTTCCCTACCTGGTGCTGGCAGTGGCGATCATCGCCGTCACCGGCCGCGGTTTCTGGGCGCTCACTCTGGTGCTCGGACTCGTGTCATGGGTGTCGTTCGCCCGGGTCGTCTACGCCGAGACCCAGCAGATCCGCAGCCGCGAGTACGTTCTGGCCGCCCGTCTCATGGCTATCCCCTCCTGGCGCATCCTCGCCACGTATGTGCTGCGTGGCCTCCGTCACACCATCGCCGTCATGTATGCCTTCATCTTCGCCGACCTGCTTGTCGCCGAGGCGGGCCTCTCGTTTCTAGGCGTCGGGGCTCCGCTCGGCGAGCCGTCGTGGGGCAACATGCTGTCCGACTCTCGCCAACAGCTCTTCACGGCGCCATGGCTGATGTACGGACCGGCGATGGCGGTAGTGCTGGCGGTCCTCACGGCCAACCTCATCGGTGACGGGCTCATTCAACGCTGGGGGAGAGGCACCTCTCAACAATGAAGGACGGAACAACATGAGTGAAGCGGACGGCTCGACGATCCTCGAACAGATCAGGGAAGCCGGGAGGCGGGTTCTACCAATGCACGAATATCTCGCCGAGCATCACCCGGAGGGCCTCGATGGATACAACTCCTTCTTGACGTCGAGCATCTACGACAACGGCTCATTGGAGCCGAGGTATCGAGAGATGGTGTTGGCATGCATCTGCGTCGCGGTCGGCTCGTCGACTCCGGTGATCGCAGCTCATTGCCGCAAGGCCCTCGGATTTGGTGCCACCCGCGAGGAACTGATCCAGGCGATCGAGATGACTGCTGCGGTCATGGCGACCAGAGGCATGGGGGCCGGGCTCCTCGCCCTTCTCGAAGCCGACGACGGGGACAACCCATGATCGGAGCAGGCCAGCCCTTAGGAACGTCGAAGCGGCTCTCGTACACCATGTCGGCCGACCGTTACACCGGTCGGGTCCTCTACGTGACGTTTCGGACCCCGGCCGATCTTGGCCAGTGGCTTCCCCCTCCGCTGGTGGCCGCGGACCCACATGAGGGCTTCTTGAAAGTGTACGAGTTGAAGCGTCGCCCCGAACACGGGGAGCCGTATCCGCCATCCTTCAGCCAGTACCGGGAGGTGTGCGTGACCGTGCTCGCTGGACCGCCCGGCGAGGCGCTGCGTCACTACAACCTCTTCATGTGGGTGAACCGGGACTGGGCGACCTATAAGGCCCGAGAGGCTCTCGGCTGGCCCAAGAAACTGGCGGACATAGAAGTCACCACCACCTTTCCCGCTTCTGGCCGCTACGACGCCGATGTGGGGACCCGAGCTTTCGCCGCCGACGTGGTGCGTCATGGCTATCCGTTGATACGTGTCCGAGCAGCTCTTGATCCAGACGCCCCCGAGCAACCCACTCCTCCATTCAACGGTTTCTACACGGTTCGGCACATCCCTGCCCCTATCGGCGGCGATGCGATAAGGGAGCTGCTGGTCATCGAGACCCGGGACGGCTGGTTCGGCGACGGAACATACGGCCAGGCTACGGTCGAGTTGGGTGAGGCTCCCGACGAGGAGCTCGGTTTGCTGGCCCCCGCCGAGGTGACCGGCTGCGTCCTGCGTGATGTCGGCTGGGTCCTTCCCGGCTGGCCGGCCCGCCGTCAGGCGACGTTGGATCCCTGGCCCGTCGAAGTCGGAGAAGCACAACCCGAGAAGGAGAAGATCACATGACCGCCTACCGAGGAGTGTTCCCCGCCATCGTGGCACCCCAGGACGACGACAACGAGATCCTCTGGGACGCGATGGGAGAGTTGGCCCGGCATCAGGTCGGGCAGGGGGCAGCTGGATTCCTGGTCAACGGCCACACCGGCGAGCACATGCTGTTGTCGGGCGAGGAGAGGCGGACGGCGCTGCACACCGTTCGGGACGCCGTCGGTGTCTCGGTGCCGATCGTGGCCGGTGTCCACGTGCAGGCCGCGAGGAAGTTCGCGGGCCATGCCGAGTCCGCAGCAGAGCTGGGTGCCGACGCGATCCTCATCTTCTCACCGTTCTCCTTCGCCCGTGGAGCGTTTCAGTTCGCCCCCGAGGCAGTGATCGGCTTCTATCAGCGAGCGGCCGAGGAGTCACCAGTACCGCTGTTCTTCATGCAGTACCGCCCGCAAACCAACCTGATGATGCCCCGAGACGTGCTCACGGCGGTAGCGAGTCTGCCCAATGTGATAGGCATCAAGCAGGAGGTCGAGGACAACATCGAGTACGAACGAGACTGGCACGCCCTCAAGGAAGCGAGCCCCGATCTGTCGGTGCTGACCGCCACCGAGCGGGGACTGCTGGGCAACTACGTGGTGGGCGCCGACGGCTGCACGATCGGCCTAGCCAACTTCGTCACTCCGGTGAAGGCGGTCCAGGATGCAGTGTGGAACGGTGACCTGGCGGCCGCCCGCGCCGCCGCCGCCAAACTCCGCCCTCTCGCCGACGCCATCTACCGACCCCCCTCCTACCGATGGTCCGCCCGACTCAAGTACGCCATGCACACCGCCGGGCTCATCCCGACACCGAGCATACGTTCGCCGCTCTTCCCGGCGACGACACCGGAACGAAAGGTCATCGATGCCGCGGTGGCGTCCCTGAAGGTGGCTGCATGAAGTGGGTCGACGACCGGTCATATTTCGACACCCTGGAGGAGATGGTTGCCCCCCGGCACTCTGCGCTTCTGGTCATCGACCAGCAGAACGACTTCACTCACCCGGACGGCTACTACGCCAGATTCGGGCTCGATCTGAGCATCGTCCAGGAGATGACACCCAACCTGAACGCCCTGACGCACGCGGCGAGGGCAGCCGGAGTCATGGTCATCTGGTCACAGAATGTGATCAAGCCGGGATTCGTGTCCGACTCACCGGTGTGGCTGGCCGCTCACGCCAAGATGGGCCTCAAACACCTCGACCAGACCGACTTCTACACCATGGAAGGCACCTGGGGCGCCGAGATCTTCGACGATTGCCACGTCGACGAGACCGACATCGTCATCCCCAAGCTCCGCAGCACCGTATTCCACAACACCCCGCTCGAAGCCTTGCTCCGGGCCCACGGCATCGAAACACTCGTGCTCGCCGGCCAGGTCACTGAAGGGTGCGTGGACAACACGATTCGTGGTGCCCGAGACCGCGACTTCTACACGCCCCTAGTCGCCGACGCAGTTGGGTCTACCAGCCAGGAGCGTCACGATCGGGTCATGGCCATCTGGACCGGACGAATCCCCACCCCCTCTACCAATGACCTGGTCGAGCTCTGGAGCACCTGACCTCGCCGCCTCCACCAGTGACGTGGTGCTGGCCGTCGAGGGCCTACGGGTCGAGTTCCCCATGGGTGACGGCTCGTGGCGCCCGGTAGTGGATGGCATTTCGTTCGAGATGCGCCGGGGCGAGACTTTGGGGGTCGTAGGAGAATCCGGCTCCGGCAAGACAATGACCGCCCTCTCCCTGATGGGGCTCGTGCCGCGCCCAGGACGGATGACGGCGGGGACGATCGTCCTGAACGGGCGGCCGGTCCACGCCCTGTCGATGAGGGAGTGGACCAGGGTGCGTGGCCGGGACGTCGCCATGGTCTTTCAAGATGCCCTCAGCGGTTTGAACCCCGTGCGCACCATCGGGTCGGCGCTCATCGAGTCGATCCGGCGACACCAGCCGCTCACCAACCCCCAGGCCAAAGAGCTGGCGATCGACACACTCAGGGCAGTCGGTATCCCCCGGCCCAACGAGCGGCTCAGCGTGTACCCCCACCAGTTGTCGGGTGGTATGCGCCAACGCGTGATGATCGCCCTCGCGATCGCCAATCATCCCTCCGTGATAATCGCCGACGAGCCCACGACGGCCCTCGACGCCACCATCCAGGCCCAGATTCTCCAGCTCCTGGGTGAACTCACAAGAGAAAGGTCGCTCGTGCTGATCACCCACGACCTCGGCGTCGCGGCAGCTCGCTGTGACCGCATCGCCGTCATGTATGCCGGACGACTGGCCGAGGTCGGAAACGCCGACCTCGTCCTGACCCGCCCCCGTCACCCTTACACGGTCGGCTTGATCGATGCCGTCCCCACGTTTACGGCTGAACGCCGTCCACTAGTGCCAATACCGGGATCACCGCCCAGCATCGACGATGTCCTTCCCGGATGTGCGTTCGCCCCCCGTTGCTTCAACGCGCTCGACCGGTGCCCAACCGACCGGCCGCTCCTGGAGGAAGTCGAGGGTCGCACCATCGCCTGCTGGAACCCTCATCATGGGTGAACCGTTGCTGTCCCTCCATGACGTGACTGTCCGGTTCAAGGTCGGGAGAGAGATCCTTACCGCGGTCGACGATGTGACGCTGGGGGTGGAGCGCGGCTCGACGCTGGGCCTGGTGGGTGAGAGCGGGGCAGGCAAGTCCACCCTCGGGCTGGCCATCGTCCGGGCGCACCGACCTGACCGGGGAAAAATCGTTTTCGATGGGGCCGATATCACCGCCATGCCGGAACGGGAGCTGCGCTCGTATCGGCGCCGGGTGCAGATGATCTTCCAGGATCCCTATGCCAGCATCGACCCGCAGATGAAGGTGGCAGCAGTGATCGCCGAGCCCATCAGGATCCATCGCCTCGAGGCGCGGGAAGCCATCATGGACCGGGTGGCAGAGCTGTTGCGTGCGGTTGGTCTTCCCGCCGCCGCTGCCGGGC
>CAZAHX010000002.1:0-24780 GCA_964485005.1 uncultured Acidimicrobiaceae bacterium
CTACCTCGGGGTCGGGACCGGGCCACAAGGTCGACAGCGTGTCGCGGGGGTAGAGAGCGAGGCGTCCGTCCCGGATCCCGATCGAGCCCCGCCCCACCCAGACCAGGTCGCCACCCATCAGAAGGGTGTCGATGCCCTGCTCATCTGCCACCCGGGCCTTCACCACGTCGCGTTCCAGCACCGAGGCGGGGATCGGGTAACCGGTGAGGGTGTGGAGGGCGTCGACGAGGGCGTCGCGGCCTCGTCGACGCTCGGTGGTCACGCCCTGCCACTCCAGGGCGAACCTCGCCAGCGACGACTGGTCGACCGGTTCGATCTCGCTGCGCAACCGGGCCAGGGAGCGGCGCTTGAGACGGCGCAGCACCCCTTGGTCGACCCATTCCCGACCCTTGCCTCCGGGGCGGAAGGCTCCCTCAACCACCCTCCCGGAACCCGCCAGGCCACGCAAGGCGCTCTCCACCACTCCATGGGGCAGGCCCAAGGCGGTGGCCGCGTCATCGACGGCAAACGGCCCGTGGGTGCGGGCATAGCGGGAGACGACATCGCCGAGCGGATCCTCGACCGGCTCCAAGAAGGCATGGGGCACGCCCTGAGGCGGCTGGACACCGAGACCATCGCGCAACCGCGCCGCGTCCTCGATGGCGGCGTGCCGCTCCTCGCCTTTGACCACGACGCCGATGACCCGACGCTCGGCTCTCAGCGTGTCCAACGCCCCGGCAACATCGATGCTCGTGGACCTCACGTCGATCTCCTCGACGGTCAGCGGTCCCAGGTCGCGCAGCAGGTCGTGAATGGCGTCGACGCTCCCGGCGCGTCTCGACTCGGTCAGATGCTGCAGCTCCAGCTCCACGGTGGCGGCCACCTCGGGGTCGATCAGCTCTCTGAGCTCCCCCTCGCCCAGCAGCTCGGAGAGGAGCTCACGGTCCAGGGTGAGGGCGGCCGCCCGTCGCTCCGCCAGTGGTGCGTCTGCCTCGTACAGATAGGCGGCCACGAATGCGAAGAGGAGAGACGAGGCGAACGGGCTCGGCGACGGGAGGTCGACCGCGGCTACCCGGAGCTTGCGGGACCTGATGGTGGTGAGGACCTCCTGAAGGGCGGGGAGATCGAAGTCGTCCCGGAGGATCTCCCGGTACACCTCGAGCAGGATGGGGAATGTGCCGAACTGCCGGGCCACGCCGAGGAGGTCGGCGGAGCGGCGGCGCTGCAGCCAGAGAGGGGTCCGCTCCCCTGGCCGCCGCCGGGGTAGGAGCAGGGATCGCCCTGCCGCCTCCCGGAACCGGGCGGCGAAGAGAGCGGTGTCGGCCAGATGCTCGAGGAGGAGACCCTCGACCTCGTCGGGCTCGAGCATCAGGTCGTCGGCATCGGGTGGATCGTCGGAGTCGGGAAACCTGAATGCCATGCCGTCGTCGGACCAGATGACGTCGACGTCCGTGCCTAACCGCTCGCGGAACCGGTGACGCAGGGCCATGGCCCACGGGGCGTGCACCCTGGCGCCGAGGGGGGAGAGCAGGACCACCCTCCAATCTCCGATCTCGTCGCGGAAGCGTTCTACGACCAGGGTCTCGTCACTGGGCAGATGACCCGTGGCCTCGCGCTCCTCGGTCAGATAGGCGACCAGGTTGCGCGCCGCCAAATCGTCGAGGTGGAAGCGGTCCCGCAAGGTCTCCTCGGCTTTGGCGCCGTCGAGCCGCCCTATCTCCCTGACGAACCTGCCCACGGCGCGGCCCGTCTCCAGGGGCCGGCCCAGCATGTCGCCGTGCCAGAAGGGCATCTGGGCGACGGCATCGGGAGGCGCGGGGACCACTTCGACCCGGTCGTGGCCGATCTGGGTGATCCTCCAGGCGGTCGAGCCGAGGAGAAAGGTGTCTCCCTCCCTGGACTCGTAGACCATCTCCTCGTCGAGCTCCCCCACCCGGCTCCCGTCGGGAAGGGTCACCCGGTACAGACCGCGGTCGGGGATGGTGCCGGCGTTGGTGACCGCCAGCTGGCGGGCGCCAGGTCGGGCACTGAGCTCGCCGGTGGCGCGGTCCCAGTTGATGCGGGGCCTCAGCTCGGCGAAGAGGTCGGATGGGTACCGGCCTGCGAGCATGTCGAGGGTCTCGTCGAAGAGCGAGCGGGGCAGCTCCGAGTAGGGAGCGGCACGGCGGACCGTGTGGTAGAGGTCGTCGGCGGTGGTCTCGCCGGAGACGACATGGGCCACGACCTGCTGGGAGAGGACGTCGAGGGGGTTGGCGGGAATCCTGGTGCTCTCCACCTCGCCACGGGTCATCAGGTCGACGACCACGGTGGAGACGAGCAGATCACCCCGGTATTTGGGGAACACCTTTGCCCTGGAGACCCCTCCCACGTGGTGACCGGAGCGTCCCACCCGCTGCAGGCCGGAGGCCACCGAGATGGGCGCCTCCACCTGGAGGATGAGGTCGACCGCCCCCATGTCGATGCCCAGCTCGAGTGATGAGGTGGCAACGACCGCCTTGAGCCGTCCCCGCTTCAGGGCCTCCTCGATCTCGAGCCGCTGCTCCCGGGCCACCGAGCCGTGGTGGGCCCGGGCGAGTTCCTCCCCGGCGAGATTGTTGATCTCGGCACAGACGCGCTCGGCCAGCCGACGCGAGTTGGCGAAGACGATGGTGCTCTCATGTGATCTGATCTGCTCGAGCAACCGGGGGTAGACCGCGGGCCAGATCGACCGGGTGACAACCTGCTCCGGGTCGAGGGGGTCGGGCTGGGGAGGCTCGGCCATGTCCTCCACCGGGACCACGACCTCGACGTCCATGCCCCGGTCGCTTTGGACGTCGACGATGGTCACCGGGCGCGGTGCCCACATGTCGTCGTCCACGGTTCCCCCGCCGAGGAAACGGGCAATCTCATCCAGGGGCCTCTGGGTGGCGGAGAGCCCGATGCGCTGTGGGGAGGTCTTGGTGATCTCCTCGAGCCGTTCCAGCGACAGGGCTAGGTGGGCTCCCCGTTTCGACCCTGCCACTGCGTGGACCTCGTCGACGATCACCCAGCGCACCGTGGCCAAGGTGGATCGCACCGCCGACGTCAGCATCAGATAGAGCGACTCGGGAGTCGTGATCAGGATGTCGGAAGGGTTCCGCTGCATCCGGCGCCGGTCCTCCTGGGGGGTGTCCCCGGTGCGGAGGAAGGTGGTGAGCTCGGGGAGGCTTTGCCCCCCGAGACGCTCGGAGGCGTGTCGGATCCCGGCCAGAGGCGCTCTGAGATTGCGGTCCACGTCGTGGGCCAGCGCCTTCAGTGGGGAGACGTAGAGCACCCGGCAGCGCTCGGCGCGGTCGGGCGTCGGCTCGGTGAGGAGGCGATCCAAGGTCCACAGGAATGCGGCGAGGGTCTTCCCCGACCCGGTGGGGGCGTGGATCAGGGTGTGGTCGCCGGAGGTGATCGCCGGCCATCCCCGCGCCTGGGCTTCGGTCGGCGCGGGAAACGACGCCTGGAACCAGGTCCTGGTGGATCGGGTGAATGCCTGGAGCGGGTCCACGCCCCGAAGGTATCAAAGGCGGGGGGACAAGATCTCGCGGTCTGCAATGCACCGGGTGGCGCTGAGTGCCACCCGATGCACTTGCACGGTCTGGGGCTAGGCGGAGAGGCTGAGGGGCAGCTTGTCTATGGCCGCCAGCTCCAGGAAGATGTCCACGACGTCGGGGTCGAACTGGGTGCCGGCGTTGCGGCCGATCTCGTGGACGGCGAAGTCGACGGGAAGGGCAGGCTGGTAGGCCCGCACCGAGGTCATCGCGTCGTAGGCGTCGGCCACGAGGACGATGCGGCTGAGAAGCGGTATTCCTTCCCCCTCGAGCCCGAAGGGGTAGCCCTTGCCGTCGTAGCGCTCGTGGTGGTAGAGGATCGCCTCGGAGATCTTGGGGTCGAGACGATGCCGGGTCATGGCGAATCCGAGCTCCGGGTGACGCTGCATCAGATCGCGCTCCACCTCGTTGAGGGGCCCGGGCTTGCCCAGGATTCCCGGATCGAGGTGGATCTTGCCCACGTCGTGGAGGACTCCCGCAAGTGCCAGACGATCGAGGTCATCTTCGCCCAGGCCGAGACCGGTCCCCAGGTCGACCGCCAGGTCGGAGACCCGATGCACATGACCGTGCAGGTCTTCGATGACGCCTTCCATAACCTCGATGAGGATGTCTTTTGGAAATTCCCTCATGTGCTCACCACGTTGTCAAAGACTGGCAGCCGACCCACATTTGGGTATAGGCCGTGCGTATCACTTGTGGAAAACTCATAAGACATGGACATCGCAGTCGATCTCGTCGAGATCTATCTCCGGCTCAATGGTTACCTGACCCTGTCCGAGTGGCAGATCCAGGCTGTGAGCCCCCTGGGCCAGTGGGAGACCCTGACGGATGTCGACATTCTCGGGGTCAGGTTTCCCGGGGACACCTATATCGCTCACGTCCACGATCCCGCAGAGCGTGTCGTCCTCACCCTCACCGACGAGCTCCTGCTCCTGGAGGAGGACACGGTCGATGTGATCCTCGGTGAGGTCAAGGAGGGCGAGGCGGTGTTCAACCTCTCGTTCACCAGACACGAGACCCTGAACACGGTCCTCCACAGGCTCGCCTGGATCTACCCCCCGGGGGAGCTTGCCAGGGTGGTCTCCGAGCTGACCGAGGTGGGGGCTTGTCACACCCCGGCGCGTGGGGGAGGCCGGATCCGCACCCGTCTGGTCGCCTTCGGCCGCGCCCCGGAGGTCACCGTCAATGCCGTGCCCATCGGCATGGTGCTGGAGAGCACCGCGGCGCTACTCGATCGCTTCGAGGACGTCCTGCGCTCGGCGAGGTTCAGGAGCCCGTCGGTCGACACCCTCAAGCTGATTCACAAGGCCGGCTTCCGGCTCAATCGCGGCCTTTCAGACGCTCCAGATAGCCCTTGACCGCCTCCTCGTGCTCCGGGGTGGAGTGGGCCACGGCTTGGAGCGCCGCGGAGAGCTCGAGGAAGCCGTCCAGGTCCATGGTGCGCGCCTGACGGAGCAGACGCTTGGCCATGGCCACCGCAGGTCGAGACTTGGAGGCGATCAGCGACGCCAGACCCATCACCCTGTCCGTGAGCTCTTCCTCGGGCACCACCTCGAGGAGCACGCCGATCTCCCTGGCTTCCTGGGCGTCGATGGAGCGAGCGGTGAGTGCCAGCTCAGTGGCGCGCTGCCAGCCCACGACCCGGGGAAGCAGCCAGGCGCCGCCGTCTCCGGGGATGATCCCCATCTCGATGAAGGTGTGGGCGAAGCTGGCCCGTGGTGAGCCGAGACGGAGGTCGCAACCCAACACCAGGTCGAACCCCGCCCCGATGGCAGGGCCGTTGACCGCGGCAATGGTGACCAGGTCGGTGGTGGCCATGATCCGGGTGAGTTGTTGGATCGATCCCCGGTACTTCTCGGTCACCTCGGACGGATCGCCTTCGAAGAGGCCTGTCCGAGCGGCCATGTCCTTCACGTTGCCTCCCGACGAGAAAGCAGGACCGTCTGCCTCGAATACCAGGACGGAGACCTCGGGGTCGCTCTCGGAGTCGTCGATGGCGTCGAGGAGCTCCTCGATCATGTCCTCGCCGGTGAGGGCGTTGCGTACCTCGGGCCTCGCCAAGGTGACCACGGCCACCCCTCCCTCGATGACGTGACGCAGCGAGCTCAAAGCAGAGCGTGATCGCGGGCGGAGGCGACAAACTCTCTGGCTCTCTCTGCGTCAACCGGGCGGCGTGGGTCGCTTTCGGCCTTGAGTGACGAGCCCACGATGACGGTGTCCGCCAACTCGGCCAGGTCGCCGAGATTGGCAACGGATGCTCCCGAGCCCACCGCGAGCCTGGTCCCTTCCGGGAGGGCCGAGCGAACCGTCTCCAGATCCTCCAAGGAAGGCCCCGCACCGGTCCTGGCCCCGGAGACGATGATGGCGTCGGCCAGACCTCGCTCCACGGTGTCGGCCACCGCCTGCGCCAGATCGACCTCGGGGGGCGGGGTGGCATGCTTGACCATGACGTCGGCCCAGATCTCCACTTCCGGGCTCAATTGGGCACGGCGTCGCTGCAGTACCGCGGCCTCACCCACGATGGGGCCCTGGTCGGTGTGCATGACCCCGGTGAGGACGTTCACCCTCACGAAGCGCCCCCCGGCGACCGCGGCGATGGCCAGGGCGGCCAGGCCGTCGTTGCGCAGCACGTTGACCCCGAAGGGCAGGCCCACCGCCTCGCGGACGGCGACCACCGCCACCGCCATCGATGCAATGGTCTCCGGTGGGACCCGCCCGGCGAAGAATGGGGCGTCGCCGAAGTTCTCCACGAGAAGGGCGGGAAAGCCGGCATCGGCGAGCACGGTGGCGTCGGTCACCGCGGCCTGGGCCACCGAGTCGAAATCGCCTTTGAAGCCAGGGGAGCCCGGGAGGGGCCTGAGATGGACCATCCCCACCAGACGGGGGATGGGTGGATTCACAGAAATGCCTGGACGTGCTCGATCGTCTTCTCTGCGTACTCGCCGCTGACCTTGAGCCTCGTGTCCTCCGGCGCGATTCGATGTACCGCCAGTCGCGCCCAGTCGGAAGCCGACCCCTTGATGAGCTGGTCGGTGTCGGCAGGGCCATAGACCCACTTGGCGTAGCCGGGGCCGATCACCTCGACGCGGACGGGCTCGTAATACTCGCCCGCCAGCTTGAAGGCGTAGGGGAGGGTCTTCCACCCCAGCCAGCAGACGTGCCGGATACGGGGAGTGTCCTCCACCTCGAGTCCGAGGGTGGCGTAGACGTCAAGACCATGCATCCAGGTCTCCATGAGCCGGAACGTGGCGAAGGTTCGGGCGCTCATGTCACCGGCGATCCAATCGATGCGATCGTCCCCGTTCATGTGGGAGAGCGGCTCCACCACCTTGGCACGCGCTCCGCGCCACCATTCGATGACGTCCTGGAAGCGCATTTCGCGGCCTCTCTCGATCGCCCGCTTCCGCATCTCCTCGAGGTCGGTGGCCTTCTGCCAATCCTTGACCAGATCCCCCCCGGTGATGGCATCGGCGCCCAACTCCTCGAAGTCGGCGAGATGGGCGATGGTGTCGCGAACCGTCCAGGGGGCGTTGGGCGTGACCGTGTCCCAGATCTTGTTGGGGATCCTCTGCAGGGACTGGTCGAGGAACTGTTGTTCGGCTACGAGGTCGGAGAGGATGTCGCGCACCCTCTGATTCTAGTAGCGGTCCTCTGTATATTCCCAAGGCCGCGGCAGGCTCACCAGGGTCTTTCCGCCTGCTCCTCGGTCATCGGCTCGGGGATCTGGGTGGTCTCCGGAAGGCTGGCCAGGTCGTTGAGGCGGTCGACCAATTGGCGGAGACGCCCGAACTGGTGCTGGTCGAAGACGAACGCGATCCGGTCATAGTCCAGGGCGTCACCATCTTGGATCTCGGCCGGGGTGGGCTCCACCTTCTCGATGCGCCCGGAGACGACGATGTCGGCGAAGTCCGCATTGAGCCTGTCCAGCTCATCGTCGGTGGGAGCCTGTCTCAGCCTCAGGATCAGCTTCTCACCGGCGTACCGCTGCGAGTGGTAGTTCGAGTAGAAGTGCCTGATGTGATAGGCGGCCTCCTCCGCACTGGTGGTGTGGAGAAAGAGCGAGAGATCCGCCTCCGAGATCATGCCGCTGACGAGCTGCACCTCCTTCATGAAGTCGATCACCCCGTCCCAGTAGCCGGTGCCCTCGGCCTCGAGGAGGACGATGGGGTGGAGGTCGCTCTTCCCCGTCTGGAACAGCGTGATCAGCTCGAAGGCCTCGTCCAGGGTTCCCCACCCGCCGGGGAGGATGACGAAGGCGTGCGACTCCTTGACGAACCCCAGCTTCCTGGTGAAGAAGTACTTGAAGTTGACCGTCCGCTCAGGCAGGAGGAAGTGGTTGGGCTCGGTCTCGAAGGGGAGCCGGATGTTGACCCCGTAGGAGTTCTCCTTCCCGGCTCCACGAGTCCCGGCCTCCATGATCCCCGGCCCCGCGCCGGTGACAACACCCCAGCCATGCTCCACCATCACGCGGGCGAACTCCACGGTCAATTGGTAATTGGGGTCGTCCTCGGGGGTCCGCGCCGAGCCATAGATGGTCACCTTGGGCTCGTCGTGACGGGAGAAGACGAGGTTGGAATACCTCATCTCCTTCACCGCGGTGTTGATCAGCTTGAGGTCGCCGCGCCCAGCCCCGTCCCGGTGCATCTTGAGTGCCGTTGTGATGAGCTCGGCGATGAGATCTTGGTTCTCGTTGTCGGAGGCGTCGGCGACCAACTGCCGGACCCGCTCGTCCAGCTCCGGGTTACCGAGGTCGTAAGCCATGGCATGAAGGTAGTGGCTCGGCGCCCTGACCCGGCAACGGGCTCAGAAGGGCTTCGAGGACGGACCGCGGCGGACCACCGCGTTCCAAACGGTCTCGTAATGGTCGCGGTCGTAAACATCGACGTGGGGGAGCACGAACTCCTCCCAGGAATGGCGGAGTGGGTCCTCGCGATCTGCGTAGATCACCAGCCCGGTGGGGATGCGATCGAGCACCGAGCGAAGGGAGAGTGGAGTCTCCACCCTGGTCCCGGAGTCCAACGTCTCGAACGATGCGTTGATCTCCACCGCCAGACGGGCGATGGCGTTCACATACTCCTCTGCGAGCTTGGGATAGCGCCGGGTGAGCATTTCCTTGACCTCGTCCTCGTCTGGGAAGGCCTTATCCCAGATCGCCCAGCGGTCGGCGAAGGCCTTGTTCAGAATCTGGGTGCCGGCATAGTCGCGCAGATCGGTCGGGTTCATCGTCCCGAACATGCGCACGTCGTCGCGGAGCGCCACCGTCTCTCCCGTGGGCAGGTCGAGGGCGGCGTATCGGTCGAGGAGCCCGTGCAAGGCGAACAGGGTCTCGGCGCCGGCGGCGTTGAGCTCGGAGAGGTTGAGCAAGGCCGTTCCCCGGAGGGCCCGGGTGATGTCACCGTCCTCCCAGCGGCTCTCCGTTCCTCCCTTTCCGTCGCCGTGGAGACGTGTCGAGCCGATGAGGGTCACATCCCGGACCTCCCCGGTCAGGGGGATGCGGAAATAGGGCAGGCCCATGGCGGCGGCGAACTGCTCGATGTCGTGATCCTTTCCGGTCCCCATGTGACCCCTCACCGCTACGTGCAGAGGGACCAGACCGTCGGATCCGGATCGTCGCGCCTCCTCGACCTGGGCGAACCGGTAGAGCATCCCGATGTCGACGTAATGGGGGTCGGGGAGGGGGATCTTGCGATGACGCAGCTCGACGTCCGCGAGGTCGTCTGGGACCTCGAAGCGCTCCAGCTCGATCGGCTTGCCCTCTCCCGAGGGGTCTTCGAAGACGACTGTCTCAGGCAATTTTTCTCTCCTTGTCGCGAGTTTCCGACGCCTTGATCCACCAGGTGTCCATCCCGGAGAGAGCGAGACTGCGCCGTAGGGCGCTACGGGTCCCGTCGATCATTGCCCTCGCCAGGTTCTCGGGCCTCTCCACCACCTCGTGACGCCGGTACACGGCATCCACGGTGTGGTCCCCGATCCCGATCCCGATCACCGTGGTTCCGGTGGCTTCGACCGCGGCCACCGACCCGGCCAGAGCGTCGACCGAGCCCCGCGTCATCCCGTCCGCGAGGGTCATCAGGATTCTCACCTCCGCCCCGAGCCGGCCCATCCGGTCGGCGGCGTGGATCAGGTTGAACTCGTCCACGTTGGCCGCCTTCTCGAAGAGCGAGACCGGGGGCGCGGTGTCGGGGTCGCGTCTCGCCAGGGCCGCGGCCCGGCGGGGCTGGGAGGCGGTGTAGAAGAGCCCGGCTAGCGACTCCCTGGCGTCGGGCCAACGACGATCGAACGGCTTGACGAGATAGTGGTTGACCGTGGAGGTGAGCCGGTCGGCGGCGCTGCCCTGGGTTCGCTTCAACCCGGCGATGGCGGCGGAGCGCGCCCTCCGGTAGCTCTCCTCGGTGTCCCCTGGCCGGGCGGCGAATCCCCGGTTGAACAAGGCAACCTCGAAGTCGATCTGGAGCTCGTCGCAGAGCCGGGCCATGGTCCATGCCCCCAGCAACGCGGCAGACATGGCCCAGGAGGTGCCGTGCCCCGGTCCCCGACCCGGGCTGAGCATCGATGCCGAAGCATCCACCAGGAGGGAGATGGCGTAGGTCCTCCTCGTCCTGGCCGTCCTCCGCTCGTAGAGCCGCTGATAGAGGCCGGCTCCGATGAACAAGGCGGCGTGGGGGGAGACGTCGCCCTGGTCGTAGCCCGATCGCAGACCCCTCCTCTGGTTGGCGGTGAAGAGAGGGAAGAGCTCGCCCGACACCCGTCTCTGGGCGAGGCCCCACCGGGCCGCGGTCTTTTGCAAGGCTTCCCGCCCCTCGGAGCCGAATCCGGCGAAGGCGGCGGGGATCGGCGTCTCCAGGAGCTTGCCCCCCTGACCGGTGGGCAGGTAGATCTCATGCGCCTGGCTCACCCGGAGCAATTGGCTGGTGGATTCGTCGTCGGCGATGTCGGAGGCGCCTTTGCGGTCCGACTCCCCGGAGCGGGCGTCGGCGGCACGACGGGTGTCCTGGTACGACTCGGAGTCGGACAAGATCGGAGAGACCAATCGGACGGTGTCCACTCCCTGGCTGGCCTGCTCCGCGTCGTTCTTCTCCGCGAGTTTGCGCTGCGCGTTGGTGGCGGTCTCCGGCACCTCGGTGACCAGGCCGTTCGCCCGGGCGATGGCCTCCAGTTCCAAGGCCAGCTGAGCCACTTCCCAGGGATCTTCTGCGGCCGCCGCGGCCCGGCATTGCGCGGTGCCATCGGCCAGGGCCACCGCGGCCCGTGCTTCGAAACGCCGCTCGAGGACCTCCCGGTCGACGTATCCCGCGGTGAGCAGGAAGCAGCCGAGCACGAATTGGCTGAGGGCGCCGGACTTGGATATCGCCTCACCGAGAGAGGACATGTAGAGGTCTTCGAGCACCGAGCGGGCCCCCGGGTAGAAGGTGAGGCCCTGGAGTTCCTGGCGGGCGTCCTCGAGGCTGAAGAAGAGAACCTCGGCGAGGGGTCGCTCGGTCCGCTCCAGCGCGGTGAGCAGATCCATCTCCAGGTCCGTCTCGGTCCTGGCCTCCACGGGCCAGCCCTCGGGGAGGGGCCTGGTCTCGTCGAGGTTGGTGGAGACGAGATGGAGAACCTCGTGGAGCGCCGAGGCAAGGGCCACCTCGTCGGGGGTCACCGGGGCGTTGCGGTGATAGGCGGCCTGGAATATCCGCGGGTCACAGACGATCTCGTCCTCTCCGGCGGCAGCTTCCGGGCCCAGCCTCACCCGGAGATTGGGATTCTCCGACAGACCTCGCGCCAGGCGGGTAACCGCCGGGGCGACCCGTTGATACCGGCCCACCACGGCCTCGATGGCCTGATCCTCGGGCCCGATCAGGTCGGTCAGAAAGGTCTGGCTACGCGCGCGCACTAGCCGTTCATTGTCTCATGCCATGCAAATCATGAGACCGCGCGGGCTTGTTTCCTAGCGCGCCGTAATACCCTCACACCGTGCACTACGACCTGACCACCCTGCCCAACGGTCTGCGGATCATCACCGAGGAGATGCCGTCGCTGCGCTCCGTCGCCCTCGGATGCTGGCTCGACACCGGCTCCCGGGACGAGAACCCCAACGAGGCGGGCGTGTCCCACTTCCTCGAGCATCTCCTCTTCAAGGGATCCGAGAAGCTCTCGGCGCGGGAGGTCTCCGACACCTTCGACGCCATCGGCGCCGAGTCCAACGCCTTCACCTCCAAGGAGTACACCTGCTTCTGGGCGCGCCTCCTCGACCAGGACCTCGCCACCGGGCTCGACGTGCTCTCCGAGATCATCCAGCGTCCTGCCTTCCGCCCCCACGAGATAGACGCTGAACGGCAGGTGGTGATCGAGGAGATCAACATGTACGAGGACGACCCCAACGACGTGACCTTTGAGAACTTCACCACAGCGGTCTTCGCCGATCACGACCTCGAAGAGCCCGTCCTGGGAAGCCGGGAGTCGATCCGGGCCATGACCCGCGACGACATCGACGGGTATTGGAAGCGCCGCTACGGGGCGGGGTCGATGGTGGTGGCGGCGGCGGGATCGGTCGATCACGGAGCCTTCGTCGACCTGGTCTCCGAGCGTTTCGGAGAATTTTCTGGGGATGCGGTGGATCACGAGTTCGCCCCCGCCGAGTCGTCGCCGCGGGTCAATGTCACCAGACGTGACACCGAACAGGCTCACCTCGTCCTCGGCGGGCCCGGGATCAACAGGGACGACGAGCGCCGCTGGGCCCTCGAGGTGCTCAACCACGTGATGGGGTCGGGGATGTCGTCCCGGCTCTTTCGCGAGGTCCGGGAGGAGCGGGGGCTCGCCTACTCGATCTACGGCTTCAAACTCGCATATGCCGATAACGGGGCCTGGGGCGTCTACGTGGGCACCACGCCGTCCCAGACCGACACCGCCCTCGGGATCATCCGCGCCGAGTTGGCCAAGGCCGTGGAGGAGGGCATCACCCCGGAGGAGCTGGAAAGGGCCAAGGGCTCGATGCGGGGCGGCCTCGCCCTCGCCCTCGAGGATGGCAACAGCAGGATGATCAGGCTGGGGAGGGACGAATTGGCCGGAATGCCCCATCTCTCCGTGGACGAGAGACTGGCGAAGCTCGACGCGGTGGGGCTGGACGACGTCCAGTCGGTCGCCGCAGACCTATACGGGGCAGAGACGAGAATGATCGGCGCTGTAGGGCCTTTCGACCAGGAAGACCTGGAGGGATACCTGCCGGTCTAGTGGTCTGTCGCTAGCCGTCCAGCTCGAAGTGGAGGGACATCGGCTTCTCGCCGAAGGCGATCACCCCCGCAGTGCCGTCTTCGGGTCGTTGGATCATCAAGGCCCCGCCCAGCTCGCTGTCTCCTTGCCGGCTCGGCCAGCCGATCACCGTGTAGGCCTCGACCGTCCCCCCCAGGGAGGTCCAGAGGAGTGATCGCTGACCCTGGAGCAGCTGAATCAGCTGCTCGGCACCGTTGACCGGCTCGAGATCGGCACCGGGACCGGGCGACTCGAAGAGGGCTCCCCCGGCGAACGATGCCGCGGAGAGCAATACCACAGCCAGCCAGGGGCTGACCGCCCGGATAGCCACCCTTTGCATACGGTGCCCACGCTAGGTGAGAGAGGGCGACTATTGCACGGCTATTTCGACAAAGGTTGACAGGACTAGTCCATAGCCGAGTGCCACCAACACCAGGACCAAGGCCACTCCCAGGGGCCCTTGGCCCCGTCGCTCCGCCACCCGGGCAGCGAAGAAGCCCGCCCCCACCCACACCGTGGCGTCGAGGGGCCAGGCGAGCACCAGATCGCCGAAGATGACACCGATCAGCGCCGAAACTGGGCCCCCGGCGTAGAGGAGGCTGAGACCGAGCGTCTCGCAGACTCCGGTGCATTCACCGCCCCGGATCAGAGAGAGACCCACTCCCGTGAAGACGGCAGCCATCGAGACGAGCAACACCGTGGCGAGGGCGACGTCCCGGCAACCGGCCGGCTGGGTCTTCTTGGCCACGACGGCGATGGTAAAGCCGCGGGCCTGCCCCGATGCCCCGGCTAAGTTGACGGCGCGACCGGACTCGGAGTGGCGCGTGGATTTTCGTGACACATTGCTCGTCCTGCACATCGCGGCCGCAGGCATCTGGCTGGGAGCGAATGTGGTCCAGGCGGTCACCCCGCCGCTCGCCGCGAGCCAGGGCCCGAAGGTGCTCGCCGGTTGGTATCGGATCACCGCCCGGCTCAGCAGCCGTCTCTACATGCCGGCGGCGCTCACCATCCTGATCACCGGGATATTCCTCGTCCTGGAGAGTGAGGCATACGGGTTCGACGCGCTGTTCGTGGGCATCGGGATGGGGATGATCGTTGTCGGGGCGGTGCTCGGAATCGTGGTGTTCGGACCGGGAGGGGAACGTGCCGCCGAGGCAATCGACTCAGGAGACTCCGGGAGAGCTCGCTCGGAGATGGCCCGGCTCACAGGATTCGGGGTGCTCGACACGCTCCTCCTCCTGTTCACCGTGATCGTCATGGTCCTCCGCTGGGGCGCCTGAGAGTTACCGTCGCGCCGTGATCCGGCGCTCGCAGATACTGATCCTCGCCCTCGCTGCGTGTGTGCCGGGCCCGGTGGCCGACACCACCACCTCGACGACAATCGCCACCACTTCAACCTCGACGACGTCGTCGACAACCACGACATCCACGACTACCACGACCCTCCCGCTGCTCACGGTCTTCGGGCAGGTGGTCGGTCCGGACGGCACTCCGGTCGCCGATGCCACGGTGTCGATGGGCGAGACCGTTGCCCGTACCGGCGTGGCCGGAGGGTTCCAACTCGATACCCGCTCACCGGGGAGCCTTGCTGTCTCAAAAGCGGGTTGGGCGAGCACCGAGGTGAGCTGGGATGGGACGGATGGATTGATGGTGATCCAGATCGAGCCCCGTGTGATCAGAGGGATCAGGGTCTGGGCGGAGGCCGCCGGCGACGACGGCCATTTCGCTTCCTTGCTCGCCTTGGCCGACCAGACCGCCGTGGATGCTCTCGTCTTCGACACCAAGGACGCCGGGACGGTCCTCTACGAGACGCAGGTTCCCCAGGCGGTCGAGATGGGAGCGGTCGAGCCGGTATACGACCCGTCGCTCAGGATCGCTCAGGCCAGAGAGCACCAGCTCTACCTGGCGACTCGCATCGTCGTGTTCGAGGATCGGCGCTGGGTGGAGCACCACCCCGAGGACAAGTTGGCGGGTCCCTGGGTGGATCCGCGTTCGGAGGCGGCCTGGGACTACAACATCGCACTTGCTGTGGAGGCCTGCGAGCTGGGCTTCGACGAGATCCAATTCGACTATGTCCGCTTCCCCGCGGGGAGGACTGCCGAGGTGAGTGGCCAGCGCTCCCTGTCCCAGGAGGAGAGGGTGGGAGCGATCGCGTCCTTCCTCGCCAGGGCACGACCGGCCATCTCCGCGGCGGGATGTGTGGTCAGCGCCGACATCTTCTCGATCGTGGTCTCGTCTCCTGATGATCAGGGGATTGGTCAGCGGCCTGAGGAGATCAGTGCCCAGGTCGACGTGCTCAGCCCGATGATCTACCCGAGTCACTACTCACCCGGCTGGCTCGGTTTTCCCGACCCCAACGACTATCCATACGAGGTCACGGCAGATGCGATCGACGACACCCTGCCCCGGCTCGCCCCGGGGTCGGTGGTCCGTCCCTGGCTCCAGGGCTTCTGGTGGTCGAACTCCCAGATCCGGGAGGCGATCCAGGCGGCCGAGGACCGCGGGGTGGGATGGATCCTGTGGAACGTGCGCAGCAACTACGACGCCGCGGCGATCCCCACCGACGCCGAGCTGGCGCAGGCGCCTTGAAACCTTTCTGTGAGGAGAAAACACTCCATACCTCACAATTCCCCTCACAGAACGGTTGGCTACTCCGCGGTCCCGGTCCTCACATCGGGGGCGCCCATGCGGGCAGCGTCGGCGGTGCGGTCGTCGGGTTGACGCTGGGAGTCGATCTCGGCCGCGACCCGGGCCCGATAGTGCTCGATCTCCCGGTCACGTGTCGTCTCCGACCAGCCGAGAGCGTCGCCCATGAGACGGGTGGTCTCGGTCACGGCTTCCAGGCCGCGGTGGCGGGTCTCGATGGAGACGCGGGTGCGGCGGGTCAGGGTGTCGTCGAGGTGGAGGGCTCCCTCATGGGTGGCGGCGTAGACGACCTCGGCTCGGAGGTACGGGGCGTCGTCGACGAGTGGGAGCCCCAACTCGGGCTGATCGGACACGAGATCGACCAGATCGGAGGTCAGTGACCCGTAGCGGCCGAGGAGGTGGTCCCACCGAGGCTTCTCGATACCCGTAGGCCTCTGCAACCGGTCGACGCCGAGTGCTCCCACCAGTGGGGCCCGATCGGTCGGTGAGGCGGGGAGGGAATGGTGGAGATAGGGGGCGAGAGCGTCGACCGCATCCCTGGCCATCACCCGATAGGTGGTGTACTTGCCGCCGGCGACGGTGACCATCCCATCACCGCCATCGAGGACGGCGTGCTCGCGGCTCAGCTTCGAGGTCTGCTCCGACTCCCCGTGGAGCAAGGGCCGAAGCCCGGCGTAGACCCCGACGATGTCGTTGGAGGAGAGCGGCTTGGAGAGGAGCGAGTTCACCCGGTCGAGCAGGTAGTCGACGTCCGATCGGCTGGCTGCTGGATGGGCCCGCCTCAGCGACCAGGGGGTGTCGGTGGTTCCCACAATCCAATGAGCTCCCCACGGGATCACGAAGAGGACGCTGGCCTCGGTGCGCAGGATGATGCCGGTGCCCGAGGGGATGCGATCGGCAGGGACCACGATATGGACCCCTTTGGAGGCGGTGACTTGCAGACCCTCCCTGTCGGCGAGACGCTGCAAGTCGTCACTCCACACCCCGGTGGCGTTGACCACCGATCGGGCGGTGATCTCCAGACTCTGCCCCGACTCCAGGTCGACTGCGGAGACCCTCCTCACCGGACCTGCGCCGAGGTCGAGGTCGACGACGCGGGCGCTGGTGGCGAGATGAGCCCCGTGGGCTGCGGCCGTCCTCGCCACCGTGAGGGTGTGCCGAGCATCGTCGACCATGGCGTCCCAGTAGCGGATGGCGCCGAAGACCCGGGCCGGCTCGATGGCCGGGGCCAAGGCAATCAGTTCGGCCCGGGAGAGATGGCGGTGGCGGGGAAGTGGGCTTCCCGCCGCCCGGGCCATGATGTCGTAGAGGAGGACCCCGGCGCCCACATAGACCCTCTCCCAGAATCGGTGGGTCAGCGGGTAGACGAATGAGACGGGTCGGGCGAGATGGGGGCTGATCGTGGTCAGCATCAGGTTGCGCTCGGCCAGCGCCTCCCGCACCAAACCGAATTCCAGCTGCTCCAGATAGCGGAGACCCCCATGGAACAGCTTCGAGGAGCGGCTCGACGTGCCGCTGGCGTAGTCGCGTTGCTCGAGGAGGGCGACATCGAGGCCCCTGGTGGCGGCGTCGAGGGCGACACCGGTCCCGGTGACCCCTCCTCCGACCACCACCACGTCGAGAGTCCGCTCCGTCATCTGCTCCAGCGCCCGACGGCGCTGGGCGGGGTTGAGAGCCGAGCTCACCGCCACATTTGTAGCCGCGGACGGGCCACTTACGATCGGGGCGATGAACGCGATGAAGATCGGTGTCCAGCTTCCCGAGGTGGAGCGTCCGGTGTCGTGGGGGGAGATCCGGGACGTCGCCCTGACCGCGGAGCAGGGAGGCCTCGACTCGCTCTGGGTGGGCGACCATCTCCTCTATCGGGACGAGTCCGGGGCGCGGGGCCCCTGGGAGGCGTGGTCGCTGCTCGCTGCGTTGGGCGAGGCGACGGAGAGAGTCGACTTGGGACCGCTGGTAGCGGCGACCAGCTTCCACTCCCCGGCGATGATCGCCAAGAAGGCGGCGACCGTGGACGAGATCAGTGGGGGCCGTCTCATCCTCGGTCTCGGTGCCGGGTGGAACCGCGTCGAGTACCTGGCCTACGGGTTCCCCTACGACCACCGGGTCTCACGGTTCGAGGAGGCGCTCACCATCATCGCCACCCTGGTTCGGGAGGGGCGCATCGACTTCCAAGGCCGCTTCTACACCCTCCGGGACATGGAGCTGGCGCCGAGAGCGAGATCGGACATGCGACTCATGGTGGGCTCCAACGGGCCCCGGATGCTGCGCATCGCCATGCCCCTGGTCGACATGTGGAACACCTGGTATGCCTCATACGGCAACGACCCGGCCGCACTCGCCGAGCTGATGCGGGAAGTCGACGACGCCTGCGAGGACGTGGGCCGTGATCCCGCCCGGATCGCCCGTACCGCCGCGGTCTACGTCCAGCTCCCCGGTGGGACGGGCCGACGCCCGGGGGACCCCACGGCGAGAGAGGAATCGCCGCCGATAACTGGTTCGAGGGAGCAGATCGCCGAGGGCTTGGCGGCCTTCGAGGATATCGGCGTCGACCATGTCCAGGTGGTCCTCGACCCGATCGACCCCGCATCAGTCGAGGAGCTGGCGGAGACGGTCGCCCTTCTCCGAGATAGGTAGGGTCGACCCATGGAGCTGACCACGACGAGTTTCGAGCCCGGCGGGCCGATCCCGGCCCGTTATGCCTTCGCCAAGCCCGATCCCGACCAGCACGCCACCCTCTCCGACAATGTCAACCCCGCCCTGGAGTGGTCGGAGGTGCCAGATGGCACCCGGTCCTTCGCGCTCATCTGTCACGACCGCGATGCCCCCAGTGTCGGCGACGACGTCAACCAGGAAGGGCGGGAGGTCCCGCCCGATCTGCCCAGGGTCGACTTCTTCCACTGGGTGGTGGTGGAGCTGCCCGCGGATCTCCGCTCCATCTCGGAGGGGGAGTTCGCCTCCGGCGTCGTCGCCGGGGGCCGCCAGGCCTCCAAGGGCCCCCACGGGTCGAGGCAGGGGCTCAACGACTACACCGGCTGGTTCTCGGGAGACCCGAGCATGGAGGGTAGCTACTACGGGTATGACGGTCCCGCGCCGCCGTGGAACGACAGTGTCATCCATCATTACGTGTTCACCCTTTACGCGCTGGACACGGAGACGACCCCGGTAGAAGGCGACTTCACCGGCCAGGAGGTTCGGGAGGCGATCAAAGGCCATGTCCTGGCCGAGGCCTCCGTGACCGGGACCTACACCCAGAACCCGCGGCTCCTGTCCTAGGGGATCGGCTCGCGCCAGACGAGTGCGGTCCCCTCGAGAACCGTGGCGCCTTCCTGATTGGCGATCCGGCACGCCAACTTCGTGATCGGCTTGTCTTCCCGAAGTTCCATGATCTCGACAGTGGCGGTGATCGTGTCTTCTGGCCGGACCGGGGCGGTAAACCTCCAGTCGATGTGGAGGAACACCGAGCCCGGCCCGGGCAGGTCTTCGGCCACCACCGCGTTCAGCAGTCCGCTGGTCACTCCACCCTGGACGATGATGCCGCCGAACCGGCTGCTTGCGGCGGCCTTCGCGTCGTAATGAAGAGGGTTTCTGTCACCGGTGATCTCCGTGAAGAGCTCGATGTCCCGGCCCGTCACCCTCTTCGTTCGCGAGGCCGTATCGCCCACTTCCATGGCGCCGGCCCGCCGGTCAGCTTTCCTCGCTGATCGACACCCGGTTGATCACCGCGTCCTCATGGGGGCGGTCCGATGAGTCGGTCTCGCTGCCGGCTATCGAGTCCACCGCGTCCATCCCCGAAGTGACCCGGCCGAAGATTGTGTATTGGTGGGGAAGGCCCACGTCGGCGTGGCAGATGAAGAACTGGCTGCCGTTGGTGTTGGGCCCGGCATTGGCCATGGCCACGGTGCCCCGGGTGTAGGAGCCCTCGCCTTCCAACTCGTCGCGGAATCGATAGCCAGGTCCGCCTCTCCCCGTCCCCGTCGGGTCGCCGCCCTGGATCATGAAGCTCTCGATGACGCGATGGAAGACCACCCCGTCGTAGAAGCCGTCACGGGCCAGAAAGACGAAGTTGTTCACCGCGAGCGGAGAGCGCTCCGCCATCAACTCGATCTCGATGTCCCCGTGATTGGTGTGAAGCGAGGCCCGGTAGTTCTTCTCGAGATCGATTGCGAGGTCGGGTGGGGAGTCGAAGTGCTTGGTCATCCCCCGCCTCAGCCGTTGAAGTAGGCCGGGGCGTTGCCGGGCTTCCACTTGATGGAGCACCCCATCGACGGATGCTGGTCGTCTGAGACCTCGTCGCCGGCGAGGACGGCGTCGACCGCGGCCCTCAGGTCGCTTCCGGTCACAGGCACCCCGCTGTCGGGCCGGGACTGGTCGAAGCGGCCCCGATAGACCAACTTGCGATCGGGCCCGAACAGGAAGAAGTCGGGAGTGCACATGGCCGTGTAGGACTTGGCCACGCTCTGGTCCTCGTCGTAGAGGTAGGGGAAGGTGTATCCGTAGGCCCTGGCTTCCTCAGCCATCGCCACCGGTGAGTCGCTGGGGTACTCCTCGATGTCATTCGAGGAGATGGCGACGATCCCGAGCGAGGCGTCGGCGTAGTCCCTGGCGAATTGGGCGAGCTCCTCCCGGATGTGCTTTACGTACGGGCAGTGGTTGCAGATGAACATCACCAGCAGCGCCTTCCGCTCCGAGAAGTCCGTAAGGGAGACCACCTCGCCGGAAACGCTGTCGGGAAGGGAGAATTCGGGTGCCTCTGTGCCGAGGTCGAGCATTGTTGAGGTTGCAGCCATGACCCCACTTTAAGGGGAGGCGACAGTTGCGATCACATCGGCGACTCGACCCGGTGATGCGTCCCGGCCCGTGTCGGCCGTCACGGTGTCCGGGGTTTCCGGTCAGCGGCCGGGTAACCTGGCTCGAGTGAGCGATAAACCATCCGCGCCCTTCGGCCTGGTCGCCACGGCGATGATCACCCCCTTCGACACCTCGGGCCGGGTCGACCACGAGACCGCCTGGAGACTGGCCCGCCATCTCACCGAGCAGGGGACCGACACCCTGGTCGTGACCGGGACGACAGGGGAGTCGCCCACCCTCTCCGACCAGGAGAAGCTGGCTCTATACAAGACGGTGGTCGACGCGGTCGCCGAGAAGCAGGCCAAGGTCATCGCCGGCACTGGCACCTACGACACCGCCCATTCGGTCGAGCTGACCGAGGGGGCAAGGGATCTCGGGGTCGACGGCATCCTCGCCGTCACCCCCTATTACAACAAGCCGACCCAAACCGGCCTCATCGGCCACTTCACCGCCATTGCCGAAGTCGGTGTCCCCGTGATGCTGTACAACATCCCGGGGCGCACCGGCCGGCTGATCGAGATCGAGACGTTGGCCAGGCTGGCCGATCATCCCGGCATCGTCGCCACCAAGGACGCAGTCGAGTCGCTCGACTTCACCTCCCGGACGGTCAACCGCATTCCGGGCTTCCCCGTCTACTCGGGCCAGGACAGCCTCACCCTGCCGATGCTGGCGGTGGGAGCGGTGGGCGTGGTCTCGGTGGTCTCCCATCTCGCGGGGAGGACGGTTAGGGCGATGATCGAGTCGGCCCGGGATGGTGACTGGGACGAGGCGCGCCGACTACATCACCTCCTTCTCCCGCTGTGCGAGGCATGCTTCCTCGAGACCAACCCGGGCCCGGTGAAGACCGCGATGGGAGCATTCTGGGAGCCGGTGGGCGATCTCCGCCTGCCGCTGGTCGGCGCCTCGGGCGAGACACTGGCCGCCGTCGAGAAGGCTTTGGGCGCCATCCACGGCCCGTGAGCGTCTCCGTCACATTTTTGGGTGGTCTCGGTGAGATCGGGCGCAACTGCGCCGCGATCGAGATCGAAGGCAAGATCGCGGTGATCGACGTCGGCCTCATGTTCCCCGAGGAGGACATGTTCGGCGTCGACCTCGTGTTCCCCGACTGGTCCTGGCTGGCTAAGCGGAAGGGAGACGTGGCGCTGGTCATCCTCACCCACGGTCACGAGGACCACATGGGCGCCCTGGGCTACTTCCTGCGTGACATCGACGTCCCCGTGTACGGGACTCAGCTGAGCGTCGATCTTGCCGCCGCCCGCATCGAAGAGCTCGGGGTCGATGCCCAGCTCCACCCGGTTTCCTACAAGACCTGGAAGAAGCACGGGCCGTTCCGCTTCTCGTTGATCCCGGTGAGCCACTCGGTGCCGCAGGCGGCGGCGGTGGCTTTGGACACGCCGGAGGGCATCGTCGTCCACTCCGGGGACTTCAAGCTCGACCCGACTCCCATCGACTCGAACCCCACCGACCTGACGGCTTTCGCCTCGCTGGCCAGCCAGGGGGTGCGTCTGCTGCTCTCCGACTCGACGAACGCCGAGAACCCGGGGTTCGAGCCTTCAGAGAGCTCGGTGGGGGGACCAATCGCCGACGTGGTGCGTGACGCCCCGGGCCGGGTCATCGCAGCCTGCTTCTCTTCGCACATCCATCGCATCCAGCAGATAGCCAACGCCGGGGTCAAGGCCGGCCGCAAGATCGCCTTCTTCGGGCGGTCGATGCACCGCAACACGACCGTAGCCATCGACGCCGGGGTGCTTGCCGTCCCTGCCGACTCGGTGGTCGACATCAAGGAGCTCTCCAACTTCCCCGAGGATCGCCAGCTGATGATCACCACCGGCAGCCAGGGTGAGCCCTTCGCCGCCCTCTCGCTGATGTCACAGGGTCGGCATCGGTTCGTCGAGCTCCATGAGAACGACACCGTCCTCATCTCGGCCAAGCCCATACCGGGCAACGAGACCGCGGTGTCCAAGGTGATCTCCAATCTCATCCGGCGAGGAGCAACGGTGGTGCACGGGAGGAGCAAACACGTCCACGTCTCCGGGCACGCCCGCCGCGAAGAGCTGGCCACGTTTCTCAACGTGATCCGTCCTCAGGCCTTCGTCCCGGTGCACGGTGAGTACCGCCATCTCCACGCCCATGCCGAGCTGGCCCGTCTCATGGGAGTGCCGGAAGTCGAGGTGCTCGAGGACGGCGATCGCATCGTCCTCGACGGCAAGAAGACCATCGTGGAGCGGGGTGCCGTGCCCGCCGGGTACGTCTACCTGGACGGCTCGGCCTTCGGCGACGTTCAGGCCGGGATCCTCCGCGACCGGTCACATCTGGCCGACGAGGGGGTGGTCGTGGTGACCGTGGGCATCGATCACAACAACGGTGCCATCGTCTACGGCCCCGACCTCGACAGCCACGGGGTCATGGACGACCCGAGCGCGGTCCTGGAGAAGGCGGCCGACGCGGTGCGCTCGGCCATCGAGGAGCACGCCTCGGGCCGGGCCGATCTCAACGAGCTGCAGAAGACGGTGCGTCACGCCGCCGGGCAGGTCATTCGCGCCGAGACGGCCCGGCGCCCCGTGGTCCTCCCGGTGGTCATCGAGCTGTAGAGCAGGCTTTCACCGGGTTCGGGCGTCGATTGCACCCCGCTTTGGCTGACCAGGGGGTATTGTCTCTGCTACATGCCAACCCGGACACCCACCCGGAAGGGCTCCGGGCGGAGACGGGTGTCCTCAGCCAAGAAGAGGCCGGCGAAGAAGAAGATCTCGCCTGCCGGCGCGATCAGGCAGAGCCTGGCTGCCATTCGCGACAGCGCCCGAGCCAACCTCGGCCGTCAAGCCGACGATGTCTGGGGGCTGGTCCTCGTCGTCTTCTCGATCCTGATCGTCCTCGCCTTCTTCGACCTGGCGGGCCCGGTCGGTGAGGGCTTCGATCAGGGCTCCCGTTTCCTCTTCGGCATTTGGAGATATGCGGTCCCAGTCGTCCTCACCTCCATCGGAGTCGCCCTCATCATGGGCAAGCCCAGCGAAGGCGCCCGTCACATCGTTATCGGCGGTATCACCACCTTCGTCGGCACGCTGGCCCTCTTCCACCTCCTCACCGGGGCCGTCTCCCTGAGGCCCAACATCGAGCTGGTTCAGGCGCGCGGAGGGGCGGTGGGCGCGCTGATCGCCTTCCCCCTGCGACGGATTCTCGGGATATGGGGTGCCTTCGTCGTCCTCGCCGCCACCGTGGGGACCGGGGTTCTCATCATGACCAGGACGTCGGTCCGCGAGCTGTCCCATGGCTTCGCAGACATGTGGCGTGAGGCGAGACGGATGGCCCGCACCGCGCTGATGACCGGTGAGCGAGTGGATGGTCGGCCGGTGGTGCACCTGCCGGCGCCGGCCAAGCCGAGGGGTCGTCACGAGCGTGCCAAGAAGCCGGCCCCCAAGCCCGAGCCAACCCCGCCGAAGGCGACGGAGAAGATGCCCAAGCCGGTACCCACGGTCGATCTCGCCAAGTCGGAGTACCAGGTGCCTCCGCTGTCGCTCCTCGACGACGGGACCGGTGGTGAGATCAACCGCCGCGCCCTCGAGGAAACGGCGCGCCAACTGGAGGACACCCTCCTCCAGCATGGTGTGGATGCCACCCTCACCAAGATCGTCCCCGGGCCCACGGTGACCCGCTACGAGATAGAGCTGGCTCCGGGTGTGAAGGTGAACCGGGTCTCCAACCTCTCCCACGACATCGCCTACGCCCTGGCCACGCCGGATGTCCGTCTCCTCGTTCCCATACCGGGCAAGTCCGCCATCGGAGTGGAGGTTCCCAACGCCAAGCGTCGTCTCGTCTCCCTGGGTGACATCCTCTCCAGCGCCGAGGCCGCCATGCCCGCGGGGCCGCTCACCGTGGGTCTTGGAATGGACATCTCCGGCCAGCCGCGTCTGCTCAACCTCGGGGAGCTCCCGCATCTGCTGATCGCAGGGGCTACCGGGGCCGGGAAGTCGTCGTGCATCAACGCCATCGTCACCTCTTTGCTGATGCGGACCCACCCCGACGACGTCAGGTTGATCATGGTCGATCCCAAGCGGGTGGAGCTGGGTCAGTACAACGGGGTGCCCCACCTGTTGACCCGGGTGATCACCAACCCGAAGAAGGCCAACGAGGCGCTGAAGTGGGCGGTAGCCGAGATGGATCGTCGTTACGACCTTCTCGCCGACGCCAAGGTGCGCGACATCGAGGGCTACCGCGAGAAGTGGGACGCCGGTGGTCTCGATCGCGACGGGTTCGACCGGTTCCCCTACGTGGTGGTTGTCATCGACGAGCTCAACGACCTGATGATGGTGGCGGGCCGCGAGGTCGAGGAGTCGATCGTCCGCATCGCCCAGATGGCCCGTGCCGTGGGGATCCATCTCGTAATCGCCACCCAGCGCCCCTCGGTCGACGTGATCACCGGGGTGATCAAGGCCAACGTCCCGAGCCGCCTCGCCTTCAGTGTGGCGTCGCAGACCGACAGCCGGGTGATCATCGACGGCGCCGGCGCCGAGAAGCTGGTCGG
>CAZAHX010000003.1:0-23804 GCA_964485005.1 uncultured Acidimicrobiaceae bacterium
CCGGTCGGCGATGTCCATGACCAGTCCCATGTCGTGCTCGACCAGGATGGTGGCGATGCCCAACTCGTCCTGGACATCGAGGATGAATCGGGCCATGTCCTCGGTCTCCTCCAGATTCATCCCCGCCACCGGCTCGTCGAGCATCAACAGCTCGGGGTCCATGGCCAGGGCACGTCCCAGCTCGACCCGCTTCTGGATGCCGTAGGGGAGCAGACCGACCGGATACTTGCGCCACTGCTCGATCTCGAGGAAGTCGACGATCGATTCGACTATCTCCCGGTTCTCGATCTCCTCCCGCTTCGCCTTGCCCAACCAGATGGCGCCGGCGAGCCAGCTGGTCCCCATCCGGACGTGACGACCGGTGAGGATGTTCTCGAGAACGGTCATGTGCGGGTAGAGGGCGATGTTCTGGAAGGTGCGGGCGATCCCCAGCTCCGCCGTCTTGTTGGGCTTGACCCCGAGGATCGATTCTCCCTTCCACAGCACGTCTCCCTGCTGAGGGGAATAGACCTGGTTGATCACGTTGAACAGGGAGGTCTTCCCGGCGCCGTTGGGCCCGATCATGGCGAACAACTCCCCGTCGTCGACGTGGAAAGAGACACCGTCGACGGCCTTCACCCCTTTGAAGGAGAGGTGGATGTCACGGACCTCGAGCAGATGGTCGTAATCGTCGGGCCCGTGCGGGTCGTGCCGGCGCTGGAGGAGCTTGCCGCTCATGAGACCCTCCTCCCCCGCCTGCGGCGCAGACCTTGTCCTCCCTTTTCGAGGGCGGTTGCACTCACGACAGCCACCGTTTACGACGCTTGTAGTGCTTCACGTCCCGGAATGACTTCTTCTCCCCGGTGGCATGAAGACCGAGGTAGAACTCCTTGACGTCCTCGTCCTTGAGCAGCTTCTCGGGTGTGCCCTCCATCACCATCTTCCCCGTCTCCATGATGTACCCATGGTGGGCGATCGAGAGGGCCATGTTGGCATTCTGCTCGATGAGCAGCACCGAGGTCCCCTGGGAGTTGATCTCGACGATGATGTCCCGCACCTCCTGGACCAGCAGGGGGGCCAGTCCCAGCGAGGGCTCGTCGAGGATGAGCACCTTGGGGTCTTGCATCAGTGCCCTCCCGATGGCCAGCATCTGCTGCTCTCCCCCAGACAGATACCCGGCGATGGCGTTGCTCCGCGTTTTGATTTGGGGAAACAGGCTCATCACCCGGTCGTGGGCCTGCCTCACCTTGGCTCCGTTCCGGTTGACATAGGCGCCGGCGCGAAGGTTCTCCTCCACGGTGAGCTCGGCGAAGACCCGCCGGCCCTCCATGACCTGGGAGATGCCCTTGACCACACGCTTGGACGGATCGATGTGGGTTACGTCCTCTCCGGCCAGGACGATCTCGCCCTTGGTGATCTCCCCCTCGTGGATGTCGAGCAGCCCGCTTATCGCCCGCAGCGTGGTGGTCTTGCCGGCTCCGTTGGCCCCGAGCAGGGCAACTATCTGGCCCTCACCCACCTCGAGGGAGATCCCGCGCAACACCAGGATCACGTCGTTGTAGACGACCTCGAGGTTCTCTACGGAAAGCATTCGGAGTATGTGTGAGCAGCTGGGGTCGATATTCGACCCCAGCTGCTCACACTCATTTGCATCGCGCTAGGAGCCGAGCTGGAAGCAAGCCTCGTTGAACTCGTAGGCGGCGGCGATATCAGAGGTGTAGCCCGTCTCCAGTATCTCCTCGCCTGCGTGCTCGCCTGAGGCCAGAGCCTCAGGATCCGGCTTCCAGATGAACATGGCGCGCTGCACCTGCTCATCGGACGTGCCCACATAGGTCTCGTCGGGCGCCAGCCCGTCGAACGACACGTTTTCCAGGCTCTTGGCCGCGGCCAAGACTCCAGCCTGGGTCAGGTCGCCGGCGTCGTACGCCGCCTCCAAGGCGGCATGCATGATCCTGGCTTCGACGAAGCCCTCCATGTAGGCCGTGATAGGACGGTCAACCCTGCCACTGTCCATCAGGAGCTGGCGTGCCTCGTCCGTCCCGGGCGATTCGTGACCCCACGGGGCGTAGTAGCTGGCCCAGAAGGTTTGGGCGGCCACCGCGTCCTTGATGACGGAGTCGGGGGCGATGAACGCCGGGTTGTAGCTGGGTGCAGCACCCGACCACACGCCCTGATATCCGGCGGCAAGAGCCTGGCCGAAGATCGAGGACCAAGCCGTGGGGGTGGTGGTCACCCACGTGACGTCAGCGCCGGCCTGGACGATCTCGTCGGCCACTGCGGCCAGAGTCGACTCGTCGGCGACGTTGATCTCGCCTTCGCCGTCGTACACGACCTCGAGTCCCAGCGCCTCGGCGGCAGCCACCGCCCCGGCATGGGAGTCGAGCCCGTAGTCACCGCCCATAGAGGCGATGGAGATGGTGGAAATGTCCGCCATCTGGCTCTTCAAGTATCCGATCACGTTCATCGCCTCGATGCAGTACGGCGCGCCGTGATGCATCAGGTTGGAGTTGAGCGCGGTGTCGGACCAGCCCGAGTACCAAGTGAGCGGGATGGCGAGGATGCCGTCAGCCTGCAGTTGGCTATTGATCGCCACGGTGTGCGGCGAACCGGTGGAGTGGCCGAACGCCACCACCTGATCCTTGAGCTCCTCGTATTTCTGGACGTGGTTGTCCACCACATAGGCGGTGTCCTCCACGGCCAGCTCGACCTGGAGACCGTTGATCCCGCCGTTGGCGTTCACGTTCTCCCAATAGACCTCATGGCCGGTGACTATCACCTGCACCAGAGAGCTGAACGGACCCGTCAGGTCGGAGAGAAGCCCGACCGTGATGGTGCCCGCCTCGAGGTCGACTCCGACATCGGTGGCGATGTCCGCCGGCTCCTCACCGGCCGTAGTTGGGGTCTCACTCTCCTCGGCCGTCGTCGCGGCTCCTTCTCCCGCGGTGGTCGTGGTCTCGGCGGCTCCATCGCCGCAGGCAGCGAGCACGACACCCATCACGAGGAGAATCGCGAGCCATCGTGATTTGATCCTCATCTAGTTCCTTCCTCCTGTTTCGTTAGCACGAGGCGGCCCGGCCGCCTCGATCGGCCGCTCAATAGGTGAACGGCCAACCCTTCCAATAGTTCCGTATCCGCAGCCATATCCCGTAGAGCCCCAGCGGCTCGAAGATTAGAAAGCCGATTATCAACAAACCGTATAGGACCTGGTTGAGCTGTGCCACGGAAAGCCCCGGTGCCACCCCCGCCTGGGTGTTGACCAGGCCGAAGTCCCCGAAGCCGGTGGAGATGAACACGTCGGCGAGGCCGGCGAAAATGCCGGCGCCCTCCTGCACGTAGCCCGCCAGCCATCGAGTGAACTCCTCCACGATTCGCGGGAGCGTGATCACGAACACCGAGCCGAGCAAGGCGCCGGTGACCACGCCGGCCCCTCCAATGAGGATGATGGCGATGAACTCGACCGACAGAAAGAGACCCCACCGCTCCGGGATGGTGCGACCCACGAAGCTGGCGAGAAGGGCGCCGGCGACCCCGGCGTAGAAAGAGGAGATACCGAAGGCCAGCAGCTTGTACCCGAACTCGTCGACTCCCATTATCTCGGCAGCGACATCCCGGTCGCGGATCGATTGGAAGGCCCGCCCCGCCCGGGTGCGTTGGATGTTCTTGGCCACCACCGTCGCCACGATGAGCAGCAGGACCAGCAGGTAGAAGGTCTTGGCCTCGTTCTCCAGGAGGATTCCGAACCAGGGACCGTCGGCTCCGAAGTCGATCAGCGGCTGCTGCTCCTTCCAGAGGCGAATCTCGAAGTCGGGGAACTCCCTTCCCGACTGCGAGCCCCCGGTCACCCCGGCGAAAAGACGGAACAGGTACTCGCCGACGAAGACCAGACCGAGGGTGACGAAGGCGAGGTAGAGCCCCCTGACTCGAACTGCGGTGGGTCCCACCGCCACCCCGACCAGCGCCGCCACCAGCCCGGCGGCGGGCAACCAGATCCAGATGGGGAGGCCGAGCCCGGCCAGGGGCCCGGGGGCGGCGCCAAGCCAGGCGGCGGTATACGCGCCCAGACCCATGAAGAAAGCGTGGCCCAGAGAGATCTGACCGGCGAGACCGGTGAGCAGGTTGAGCCCGAGCGCGCCCAGCCCGTAGATGGCCGCCGTGGAAAGGAGGCGCAGCCAGTCAGGCTCTCCGAGGAACTTGAGCCCTGGCACCACCTGGAAGGGGATCAGCAGCAGGAGGATGAGGAGGATGCCGAGCGTCACCTTCTTGGTGCCGGTGTTCATCAGGGCCTGGTCGGCCTCATAGCTGGTGTAGAGGAGGGGACGACCTCTCATACCCGTCTGATCTCCTCGGTGCCGAAGATGCCATAGGGCCTCACCACGAGCACCAGCAGCATGAGCAGATAGGGAACGACGCCGGCGAAGCCGGTGCCGAGGAAGTCGAGATGACCCAGATAGAAGGTGGCCCCCGCCTCGGCGAACCCGACCAACAAGCCACCCACGATGGCCCCGACCACCGAGTCGAGGCCACCGATGATGATGGCGGGGAAGGCCTTGAAGGCGAAGAAAGCGGTTAGCTGATCGACTCCCGCCGAGCGTCTCGGAAACATGGATATGAACAATCCGGCGATGCCGGCGAGGGCACCCCCGATGGCCCACGAGATCGCGAACACCTTGCCCACGCTGATGCCCATGGCCCGGGCAGTCTCCTGGTCGAAGGCTGTGGCCCTCATGGCGATGCCCATGCGCGACTGGAAGAAGAGGGCGATTGCCCCCACCACGGCTAGCGCAACCACTATCTGGAGCACCCCTGTGTTGGGGATCCTCATCGGGCCCATCTCGAGAACCGCCACCCCGAACGGGTCGCCCATCGGTCGAGGGAACTGGCCGATGAAGTCGTTGGTGGCGTTACGGATCACGATGTCGAGCCCAAGGGTGACGATGGCCACCGCGAACAACTCCTCGCCGACCATCGGGCGGAGGAACACCCTCTCGAGGAGCATCCCGATGAGCGCCATAGCGATCACTGCGATGATCACCGAGCCAGACCACCGCACCCACGACGGCGCCTCGGGGATGAATCGTCCCGGGATGTCGAGCACCGTGGCCGCCGCCGCCACGAGAAACGCCCCCAGGGCGGCCAGGGCCCCGTGGGCGAAGTTGAGGACCTGGGTGGCCTTGAAGATGATGACGAACCCCACCGCGAGCAGGGCATAGATGGTGCCCAGGTTCAGACCCTCCACCACCATCGAGGCAAGCCTGCTGGTGGTGGGTGTCGACTGTTGGGCGACGATGAGGATGTCGGGAATCACGACCGATACATGTCTTCGATCAATTCTCCGAACATCTCGCCCATCGCGTTTCGCTTGAGCTTCTGGGTGGCGGTGAGCTCACCGTCCTCGTGGTCGAGCTCCTTGGGGATCATCCGGAATTTCCGGATGCTCTCCGCACGGGCCAGCTTCTCGTTCGTCCGCTCGACGATCCCCTGCATCAACTCGATCACCTCCGGCTTCTCAGATAGATCGCGGTAGGTCGTGTAGGGGATGCCCTTCCGGGTCGCCCAGTCCCCGACCGTGTCGAACTCGATCGCAAGCAGGGCCGACAGGAACTTGCGGCGGTCCCCGACGACCATGGCCTCCTTGATGTAGGGGGAGACCTTGAGGGCGTTCTCGATCTCGGACGGGGACACGTTCTTGCCTCCGCTGGTGATGATGATGTCCTTGATCCGATCCACGATCTTGACGTGGGTGCCGTCAACCCACTCCCCGACGTCGCCGGTCTTGAGCCAGCCGTCGTCGGTGAAGGCCTCGGCGGTCTTCTCCGGCTTGTTCCAGTAACCCTGGAAAACCCCGGGATGCTTGGTCTGGATCTCTCCGGTCTCCTCGTCGATGCGGAGGATTCCCTCCTCGTACGGCTCACCAACGGTGCCCACCTTGGCGTTGCCCGGGAAGTTGCATGTGGCCACGGCCACGTTTTCGGTCATCCCGTACAGCTCGTAGATCGGCAGCCCGAGCCCCATGAAGAACTGGAGCACCTCGGGGGCGATTGGGGCCGCTCCCGACGCCGCGTACCGACAGCGGCGCAGCCCGATCCGCTCCTTGAGGCTGCGGAAGAACAGCAAGTTGAACAGCCAGTAGACCAGTCTCGAGGAGGGGGTGAAGTCGCCGCCGTTCTCCACCCGCTTGCGGCCGATGTAGGAGGCGGCGGCCATGGCCGGCTTGGCGAAGACCCGCTTGACGAATGTGGCGTCATGCAGCTTGATCAGCACCGACGCATGGATCTTCTCCCAGATCCTGGGGACCGAGAAGAAGACGGTCGGCTGGATCTCGCGAAGGTTCTGCTGCACCGTCTCGATGGACTCGGCGAAGTTGAGCACCGGCCCGTTGGCCGCCAGGGTCCAGGTGGAGAAGATCCGCTCCGCCACGTGGCACAGCGGTAGATAGGTGAGGAGGATGTCGTCCGGCCCCACTGGGGCATTCGCACCCAGCCTCTTCGGCGAGTTGACCAGCAACTCCACGCAGTAGGTGGCGTTCTCGTTGCTGAGCATCGCCCCCTTGGGCGGTCCGGTGGTGCCTGAGGTGTAGACGAGTGTCATCGTGTCGTCTTCCTTGGCGCGGGCCATGATGCGCTCGACCTCGCCCTCATGGGTATCGCGGTGCTCCCGGCCCAACCGGAGGAACTCGTCCCAGAAGATGAATCGGGAGTCGTCCCTCCAAGCCCGGAACCCTCGCGGCTCGACGTGGATGATCTTCTCCAGGTCGGGGAGTTTGTCGATCACCTCCATAACCTTCTCAGCCTGTTCCTGGTCCTCGACGAGATGGACCTTGGCCCCCGAGTCGGTGAGCAGGTACTGCACCTCGGTGGCAGGGTTCGTCGGATAGAGGCCGACGCTGATCGCCCTGATGGCAACAGAGGCCAGGTCGAGGATCACCCACTCTGGACGGTCCTCGGAATGGATCGAGACGCGGTCGCCCTTTCCAACCCCCAGGGCAAGCAGCCCGTGGGCGGCATCGAGGATGAGATCCCACAGCTCACCCCAGGTGATCTCCTGCCAGATTCCGAAGTCCTTCTCGCGCATGGCGACGCGGTCGGGAGTCTGCGAGGCCCTTTCCCGGATCATGGCGGCGATGGTTCGGTAGCCAATTCCCTCGGCCGGAGCCTCTGGGCGCTCAACGAGTGTCGTCATCCCTTGTCCTTCCTCACCGTCTCCGGTGAGAGCCTAGAGAATCTCGCTGCCGCGCATCGGTGGTGCAGGGGCGGACCTAGTGCCCTAGCTGCCTCTGCTCCACTCCTCTCCGCCGGGCCAGAACTCCTTCTTCCAGATCGGGGCACGCTTCTTCAACTCGTCGATCACAAAACGCGCCGCCTCGAAGGCGTCAGCCCGGTGAGCCGACGAGACCGCGACGGCCACCGATGCCTGTCCCAGCAGCACCTCTCCCTCCCGGTGCTCCACGGACACGGCCAGCACCGGCCACTGCTCCCGGGCCTCTGCGACGATCTCGGCAATCTTCGCCTCGACCATCCCGGCGTAGACCTCGTAGTCGAGATGGGTGACCCCCTCCTTGTCCTCGGAGTGATCGCGGACCGTGCCCAGGAAGAGGACGGTGGCTCCGGAGGCATTCCGGGCGACCTCGGCGATCATCGTCTGGGGATCGATTGGGTCGGGGCCTACCCGGATCGATTGTGAGACGCCGTCCATAGAATCGAAAGCCTATGACAGATCCTCGTCAGGTCGGACCCGATGACCCACGACCTGTGTCGGTTCGTCCCGTCACCGTGTCTGAGCCGAAATCCCCTGCTCGCCGTGTCGATCCCTGGACGGTGGTGCTGGGCATCCTGGGTGGCGTCCTTCTCGGCACTGGAGTGACCTTCGCCATCCTCGGGTTCGTGGGAGTCTTCGAGGAGCCGGTGCCTCCGACAGCGCCGACCATCCCCCCCGCCCCGGTACTCACCGCTCCGGTCCCCACCGGGCCGCCCCCCACATTTGGCGAGTCGGTGACCGCGACCGCGGTAGCAGCCCGCGTCATCCCCTCCACGGTGGCGGTGGTCACCTCCTCGCTGCTCGGGGAGAGCGGCGGGAGCGGGGTGGTCTACGGCAGCGACGGCTACATCATCACCAACCACCATGTGGTCGAGGATCGGGACACCGTGGCGGTCATCTTCGCCGACGGTGCCCAGTTCCCCGCCACCGTCGTGGGGACAGACCCGGTGACCGACCTCGGGGTGCTCCTAGTGGAGCGTGTGGATCTCACCCCGCTCGACATCGGAAGCTCCGACGGGCTGGCCATCGGTGAGCCTGCCATCGCAGTGGGCAACCCCCTCGGGCTCGAAGGGGGACCCACCGTCACTTCGGGGATCGTCAGTGCCCTCGACCGCTCCGTCCAGGTGACCTTCAACCGCATCCTCTACGGCATGGTGCAGACCGACGCCCCCATCGCACCCGGCTCCAGCGGCGGCGCCCTGGTCGACGCCCAGGGGCGGCTCATCGGCATCACTACCGCCATCGCTGTCTCCGACGTTGGGGCCGAAGGTCTCGGGTTCGCCATCCCCATCGACCTCGCGGTCGGAGTGGTCACCGATCTCATCGAGAACGGAGAGGTGCGCCACGCCCTCCTCGGCATCGAAGGCGACACGGCCTGGGCAGCCGAGAACGGGGCGGAGTTCCCAGTCGGTGTCGGGGTGGGTGGGTTGACGCCAAACTCCGCGTATCAGGAGGCGGGGGGACAGGTGAACGATGTCATCGTCGAGCTGGATGGAACCCAGGTGAAGACCCTGGAGGAGATGCTGGCCATCCTGCGCAGACACCGGGCCGGTGACGTGATCGAGGTCCGGCTGCTGCGGGCCGAGGACGAGCGAGTCCTCGAGGTGACTCTCGGGAGGTTGGCCTCGTGAACGGCGACGACCTCTTCTCCAAGCTCTTCGAGCTGTTCAACCAGCCGGGCCCGGTCAACTGGAAGCTGGCGGCAGAGATCGCCAAGCATCTCACCGGGGAGCGCCAGCCGGTGGAGCCGTGGGCCGCCGAGGAGTTCCGGGAGTTGGCCCGTCTCGCCGAGTATCGAGTGGGGGAGGTGGCCCCGTTCCCGGTTCGTCCCGCCCCCGATGTGCTCCCGCTCGACCCGAGGGGCTGGGCGGAGAAGAACCTGGAGTCCTATGTCGCGCTCGTCGAGCCCTTCGGGGCCACCGTCGGCAGCGGTGAGGCCGAGGCGCTCATGGGTCAGCTGGCCCCGGTGATCATCGGAATGCAGGTAGGCGGTCTCGTCGGGTCGTTCGCCACTTGGGTGATGGCCTCATTCGACGCCGGGCTCCCTCCCGAGCGGCCGGGGCCCATCCACATCATCATCCCCAACATCGTCTCCTTCGAGGTGGACGGGGTCGACCGACGGGAGGTGAACCTCTGGGTCATCACCAACGAGGTTGCTTTCCGGTCCCTATCCGAGGTGCCGTGGGTCGCCGATCACCTCTCCCGGCTGGTCGACGACTATGCGAGCACCATTCGCATCGATCCGAGCAAGCTGAGTGGGCTGATGATCTCGGGCACCGACCCATCTGCCCTCGAACAAGCCCTTGCCGAAGTGGGGGGCATCGAAGGCCTGATCGGCGGGGAGGAGGCCGACGGGCCCCGAGCGGAGCTGGAGGCTTTCCTCGGAGCCGTGACCGGGTGTGCCCGCCTGCTGGCCCGCCGCGCCGTCGGTGAGATGGTGCCCGCCTTCGATCGCATCACCGAAGCGCGAGACGAGATCAGGGAGGAGCCCGCGGCAGCTCCCGGGATCGGGCTGAGGCCGGTCCCGGTCGAAGCGACGAGACTCGGCGACATCTTCAACCAGGAAGTGGAGAACCGCTACGGGTCCGACGCCCTGCACACCCTGTGGTCCGACCCCTCCCGCATGCCCAACGCCTCCGAACTCCGTGATCCCACCGAGTGGGCGGCCCGGGTGCTCCTCGACGGTTGGGGTGGTTGAAACCGCGAACCTCGCGCTGATCAGCCGAAGAGCGTGCGCCAGACCCGGCGGATGAAGCCGGGGTCGGAGGGAGGGGGAAGCTCGGTGAGGACGGCCTCCTGGAGGTCGGTGGGCATATCGCCGACGAGGGCCATCACCCCCGACTCGGTCTCCCACACATAGGTCACCTGTCCGGGGCTGGACACCCGGTGATAGATGGCATCCCCCACCTGGGCCAGCACACCTCCGGGTAAGACGACCTCGGAGCGGGCCTTGAACACGGCGAAGGAGAAGAACCCGTCGGAGAAGTAGGTGAAGCTCAGCCCGCTGTCGTCGCGGTACTGGTCGAGACGCTGAAACCCGGCCACCGTCTCCGGCAGACCGAGTCCGGTGTCCACCGGCTGGATATCGGTGGGTGCGGCCAGGCCGGCGGGGACCTGATCCGGAGCCCCCGGATCGAAGGAGACGAAGCGACGCCGGCAATACGCCGAGCCGTCGGCGTTGAAAGTCGTTGACGCCACCAGGGCCCCGGTCTCGACGTCGGAGATCAGCTCGGCACGCTGCACACCGTCGCGATCGAGCCGATAGCGCATCGCAGCCCGGTCGAGGAAGATGATCGGCCCCACCCTCTCCACCTCGTACACCGGGGTGGCGGTGTGGCCGAGACTCTCCACCGCCGCCGAGCTGATCACGCCCTCGCCGCGTCGCAGCGACCAGCCGCCGGCTCCGGCGAAAACCTCTATGCCCTCGTCGGCGGTCGACGTCACCCACAGCTGGTGCTCGGTCTGGACGATGCGGACTATGGCATCGCGAGCTCCGTCGGGTGTGGAGCAGCTAATCGTCTGCTCGGCGGCAAAGGCAGCGTCGCCACTGGCCTCCAACAGCTCGCCGAGCTCCACGGCGAGAGCGGGCGAGGCGGGGAGGAGGGTGAATGCCGCTACCACGACCAGGAGTCGTCTCATTCGCTCGGACCGTGCCCGACCCGGGGAGCGAACACCTTGGTCGGTCCGAATGCGGGATCCAACGACACCCGGGCGCCGAACCGGCTGGCGAGGTCGTCGGCAGTGACCGGCTCCGGGGCCGGAGTCACCAGGGCGGCGACAGCGACCACGATGGCCAGCACCGCGGCCGCGGCGCCCACCCAGAAGCCGCGGTGACGCCGCAACGGAGTGATCTCGGCGTCCGCCTCGGGTATGAGACCCCGAGGCAGCTCCAGAACGGGAAGAGAGCGCACGGCAGATCTCACGGCCTGGACCTCCTCGAGCTCACGAGCACAACGGCCGCAGGAGCCGACATGCGCGATGAAGTGGTCCCGCTCGCCACCGGAGAGCTCGCCGTCGAGGTAAGCGCTGATCGACTCCGTGGGATGCCTCATGTCAGCAACTCCCTCAACATCTTCCTGCCCCGATGGATCCGGCTGCGCACCGTGCCAATGGGGACTGCCACCGCCAGAGCGATCTCGTCATAGCTGAGACCGACGACATCGCAGAGAACGACTGCCTCCCGGAATTCCACAGGAAGCTCGAGAAGCGCCTTCTGGATGTCGTCGCCCAGTGAGATTCGGTCGTAGGCGATGTCTGCGCCCTCCGAAGTGGCCGCATCCCAGCGGTCGAGCTCATCGGGGAGAGGGTTGGTGGGTTTTCGCTGTCGCTTCCGGATCTCGTCGAGGAAAGCGTTGCGGGTGATGCGCCACAGCCAGCCCTCGAAGCTGCCCGGCTGGTAACCAGCCAAACCCTTGCGCACCCGGAGGAGGACCTCCTGGACCAGATCGTTTGCGTCGGCCGGGTTGCCGGTGAGCCGGTAGGCGAAGTTGTAGATCTTCCGGCCGTATACACGGGCCACCTCTTCCCATGTCAGTGGTACGGACTCCATCGTGGAGGCCTACTCGGACAACGCCGTCGGCGGTGAGATGGTTCCGGCTATTCGGAGAGTCCCGGCTACTCGGAGTGTTCCGTCGAGTCCGAGGTATGCGCTTCTGGCTCGTCCTTGGAACTCTCCTCGATCCCCCTGCGAAACTCCTTGGCGGATGCCCCCAACGACCGCGCCAGCTCGGGGAGCTTTCTCGCGCCGAAGATGAGAAGCACTATGAGCAGGACTATCAGCCACTCTTGACCTCTGATCACGGAAATTCCTCCTTCGGGGGCCTCAGCTTACCCCGACAGGCTGGTTGCGCCCCCGGCAGCTGCTCAGCCCAGAGCCATCGAGTCTATGAAGCCCTGTACCCGCTCCCGGGTGATGAAGCGCACCTTGGGCTGGCGGGCTTCGATCTCATGAACCATGAACGGGGAGTACTTGCCACTGATCAGCATGCCGCGATCCGCCCCCGAGGAGCCGAAGTCGGCGAGGAAGCGTCGGACAGCCGACTCGGAGAGCTCGGGATGATCGCCCGGCTGATAGGTGTCGGTGCGGATGAAGGTGGTCAACCCGTCCTTGGTCGCACGATAGGAGTCGGGCATGGGCATGTCGGTCACTGAGTAGCCGAAGATGCGAAGGAGGCTCAAGACGAACTCGGTGGCCTCCAACTCGTCGGGATCGACCCCGGTGGCCCTCAAGCCTCGCTCCAGACCGGCCGGCAGACGCAGCTCGGGCCTGATCGGGCCCAGCTCGTCGGAAGGCACGTCGAACTTGGTCTCGTATGACACCGCGTGGTCGATGTCGCTCTCGAAGTGCTGAGCGAAGGGGTCGCGGGCGATCTGTGTGAAGTCCAAGCCCGGGCCGGGCGGCGGCAACTCACCGGGTGAGGGCAACTTGGACCGACCTATCAACTGCGGCTCACCCCGGCCGGCGTAGACCACGATGTGGGAGACGTCGTCGATGGGGAGGGTGTGGCGCTTCTCCCTCACGACTTCCACCGCCTCGTCCATGAGCAGGTCGGTGAGCACCTGGTCCCCTCCTTCGGGAAGGGGGACGTCAAAAGTGACCTCGGCCTCGCTGCCCTTGACATGGAAGCTGGCTACCCGCGCCCGCCGGCCGATCTCGGCGCTGAAGGGGTCGATGGTGGCGGTGCCCCCGGCGCGCGCGCCCATCCCCTTCTCCTCCCCTCGCAGGACCTCGGCGCGGCGCCTGCTCCGCATCAACAGGTAGACGACTATTCCCAGAGCGCCGACAACGACGAGAAAGACGCCCGCTTCACCCATAAGTGGATCTCATCACTCGCCCGAGTCTATCCCACACTCTCCGGGCCTCTTCCCGGAGCCTGCTCTCCCTCGATCCCGGTCTGCTCGACATCGCCCAAGAAAATCTCGGCCGTGGGCTCTTCGGCTCCGGCGTTTAGCCTGGCGATCACCCGTTGATGCGAGCCGGGCGTACCGAACGCGGTGACCACGTCTCCGGCCCGGAGCACCGAGTCGCCGCTGGGCACCATCACCTCCCGCTCACGCCGTATCGACACCAATGTCGTGCCTTCGGGCCAGGCGACATCGCGAATGCGGCGTTCGTCGGCGATCGATCCGGGGGGTATGCGGAACTGGTGATATCCAGCTCCCGGGTCGGTCCGCTGCGCGAGACGAAGCCGGGTGAGCTCGGCATCGGTGGTGGTGCCGAGGGCCTCGTGGTAGGCCCGAACCGCCTCCTCCCGGCGGAACATGCCGGCCAGGGCGGTCGGATCGTCCTCGGTCACCACCGGGAGACGCCCGACCCCCAAGGCGGCCATACGCTCCAGGGCCTGCGAGACAGGCGTCGAAGGTGTGACGCTCACCGGCCGGTGGGTCATGACGTCGCCGACCGCCGCGTCCTCGAGACGCTCCAGGGTCCTCCCAAGATCGGAGATCGTCACCATCCCGACCAGGGCGCCGTCATCGACCACCGGTACCCCGTGGGAGCGATGGCTGTGGAGGAGAGCCTCCACGTCGGCCAGGCTCTGGTCCGGGGTGGCGACGAAGGAGGCCGGCACCATGACGTCTCCAACCGTGATCGTGTCGAGCAGGTCGATATCCCCGGTGCGTCGCAGGGTGATCCCCCGGCGCCGGAGGGCCTCGGTGTATACCGAGCCGGGGAGGAACCTCTCGGCGAGGAAAGTGCCGAGAGTGGCGGCCAGCATGAGGGGGAGGATGAGCGGGTAGTCGCGGGCCCCGGTGACCTCGAAGACGATGAGGATAGAGGTGAGCGGAGCCCTGGCCACCACGGCGAACATCGCCGCCATGCCCACCACGGCGAAAGCACCCGGCGCGAGCTCGACCGTGCCGACCCAAACCGGCTGCACCAGCCGAGCGAAACCGGTACCCACCACCGCCCCCATGAACAGCGAGGGCATGAAGGCCCCGCCGGATGCCCCCGAAGAGATGGTGAGGCTGGTCGCGAGCGCCTTGCCCACGGCGAGCAAGCCGAGAACCCACCAGACCTCGCCTCCAGTGCCGGTGATCGCGGTGACCTGCTCTTGAAGGAGCAGCGAGTTGGTGACCACCTGGCCGGTACCGAACAGGCCGGGCTCGACGTAGATGAGGGCCGCCACCGCCAGCCCTGCGGCCACCGGCCGAGTCCAGCCGGGGAACCGTGATCCGGTGGTCTCGGCCCAGTCGAGCAGTCTGATGAAGAGATAGCCGAAGGCCACCACCACCAGGGCGAGCAGTCCGTACAGCCACAACTCGGAGAAGCTGTTCATCCGGTAGGACCCGGCTCCGATGCTCAACTCGGGACCCACCAGTGTCTGGGAGGTGATGGCGGCGGTCACCGAGGCGATGACGATGGCCGAGATGTGTCGGGGCGCAAACGAGACCAGGATCACCTCGAGGGCGAAGAGCATGCCCGCGATGGGAGCGTTGAAAGAGGCGCCGATGCCGGCTCCGGCGCCCGCGGCCACCAGGGACCGGACCTGATCCTCGCCCAGGCCGAAACGGGTGGAGATCCACGAGCCGATAGCCCCGCCGATCTGAACGATGGGGCCCTCCCTCCCCGCCGAGCCCCCGGAGCCCAGGGTGAGGGCGGTGGCCAGGGTTTTCATGGGGATTACTCGGGCCCGCATCCTCCCTCCATGTACGGCCAGCGCCGCGGCCGCCTCGGGCACTCCATCACCTGCCACCTCGGGAGCCACGGCGCGCGCCACCCACCATGCGGCGAGGAGCCCGGCCGGGACCGTGAGGAAGATCCACAGGGCGGGACCCTGATCGAGCAGGGGGCCGAGGAGGTAGCGGACACCTTCGAGAGACCAGACGAGCCCGGCCGTGCCCACACCGACGCCCACTCCCACCAGGGCGGACAGAGCGAGGAAACCGCCCATCTTCTGTTCGGCGAGAACGCCCACCGCGGGCAGGCGACGCAAGCTCTCCAGCGGCTTCGACACGAAACCGGCAGAGTAGGGAGCCGGCGCCCGATTCCCAATCCGCCCCGGCTGATGACGAGAATCATCGGGGATGGCTTTCCGTACCCATGTGGGCAGATCGTTGAACCTGACGATGGGATCGAATCGCCTCATCATCGGGCTCACCGCGGTGACGGCGATTGCCGCCCTGGCGGTGATGATCACCGGAGGTATCGCCGAGGTGTGGGTAGCGCCGTTCCACGTCTTCCTCACCTGGGCCCTGGTGCGCGAGGTCGACCCCGATCATGATTGGACCGCCCTCGCCGCAGCTTTCTTCGCCGGCTTGTGGGTGATGGTCGGGCAGGAGACGCTGAGCGTCATGGCGCTCTTGGGATTGATGATGGCTCCCCGCCTGGTCCTCAACTCGACCGGGCGGCGGCCACTCAACACCGACTTGATTGGTCTCGTGATCCTGGGCTCGGTGGTGGCCTTCACCCCCACCGGGTGGGTGGCGGGCTTCGGCCTCGCGGTCGCCATCTACATCGACGACCGCCTCTCCCCCGAGCCTCGCGCCCGCGCCGTCGTCGCCGCCGCCCTGGCGGCTCTGGGGGCCTCGGCCGTCGCCACCCTCACCAGTGCCTTGCCCGAAACGCTTCCCGATATCAGGCCCCTGCTAACCGTGGTCATCGGGATCGTCGCCCTGACCGGAGTCGTGAGAGAACCGATCCAGCCGCTCAGCGTCACCGATTCCCGGGACCACCGCCTCCTCGAGCCGGGAAGGCTCCACGCCGCACGCGGACTGGTGGGAATCGTCCTCTTCCTGGGCGCCCTGCTCAACGGGCCGGCGGCCTTGGGCTTGATCCCGGCCCTCGTCGGATACGCCCTTGCGCTGATCGCCGAGGGGTTCGCTCGGCTGCGACGTCGCTAGCGTCGCATCCCATGTGCAGATCGATCAAAGTCCTCAGGGAGGGTGCGGTCGCCGCCCCACCCGACGAGATAGAGGCCGCCGCCCGCCAGTTCGTTCGCAAGATCTCCGGGTTCAGCAAGCCGGCCGCACACAACGAGGAAGTGTTCGAGCGGGCCGTGCTCGAGATCACCACCGCCTCCCGTGACCTGCTCGACGGTTTGGAGATCCGGGGCGCCCGGACGGCCTAGTGGTCTAGCCGAGGAGCGTCCCCCGTCCCTCGCGCTCCGCGTTGGCCAGAGCCCGGCTTGCCGCCGCCACGTCTTGCGCGGCGATCCCCACACTCTTGAACACGGTGGCGTCCTCCCCTACCTGAGGGGCACGCCCCTCGAGGAGGGCCCTCAGGGTCGTGTTGGGCTCACGGCCCGCCTGGATGAGGTCGCCCGCCTCGGCGGCGGCCGCCTCGAGATCGTCGACCACCACATAGGCGCGATTCAGCAGGTCCGGAGCCAGCTCGGCCATCTCCGGGGTGAAGGCACCGACGGCGTTGACATGTGTGCCCGGCCGCACCGATTCGGCCGAGAACAGCGGGGTCCGCGCCGGGGTGGCACAGCACACGATGCCCGCAGAGGCGACCGCCTCGTCGGGGTCGGCCATCGCCTCTCCGCCGACCTTGGCCCCGAGGTCCATGGCATGGGCGACATCTCGTGACCAGACCAGGACCCTCTCCACCGGCCGCACGGTCTTCATCGCCTCCACCAGATCGAAAGCCATGGCCCCCGCCCCCAACATGGCAAGGGTCACCGGACCCTCGGGAGCGAGAAGCCGGGTCGCCAGCCCGCACACGGCCCCGGTGCGGATGGCGGTGATCGTGGGCCCGTCGACGATCCCCACGGGCGCGCCCTCGGCATCGAACACCGCCACCAGACCGGCCGGGTTGCCCGGTGTGGTCGAGACCACCTTCACCGCGATCCGGTCGTCCAGCCGGCCCGGCATAACGAGCGAGTTGCCCACCGTGGTGCGGAGCGGTGTCTCCGAGTCGCCAGTGAACGCCGCCTCCATGGCCTCGATGGCGTCGATCATGGAAAGGGAAGCGCGGGTGTCCTCCGGGCTCAGATAGCGCATCAGGCCAAGACGTGCTTGACCGCGATGTCGATCGGCTCCCGGTCGACGGCGAAGAAGCTCATCGGGACGTCGGTGTCGAAATCCCCGCGCTCTCCTGTGACCTCCTGGGCGACCATGGAGCCGATGGCCGGGGCCAGCTTGAAGCCATGGCCGCTGAAGCCGTTGGCCACCCAGAAGCCGCCTACGCCGGTGGGCCCGACCACGGGATGGACGTCCTCACGGTTGATCGTGTACAGCCCTGCTATCCCGGTGGGCATCCCCCGGGCCTCCAACCCGGGGACCCGGTGATGGAGCGCCGCCAGCTTCATCTCGGTGAAGTCAGCGTCAGGGGACTTCTTGTAGTCGTCGGGGTCCTCCACCACCTCTTCCTCGTCCTCAGGCAGCACCGAACCGATCAGGACCTGGCTGCCGCCGGATTCGGGTCGGAAGTAGATGCCGGTGCTGGAGTCGGCCCCGACCGGTATCCCGCCCAGGTCGGCGGGCCAGGTCCGGTAGACGGTCTGCACCCGGGTGGGGGTGAGGGTCCACGACAGCTCGGCACCGGCGAGATGGTTGACTCGGTTGCACCAGGGACCTGCGGCGTTGATGGTGAGCCCGGCGGAGATCTCCGACCCGTCGGCGAGTTTCACCCCCCTGACTTCCCCCGCCTCCTTCACCACCCCAACCACCTCGGAGTCGAACCAGACTTCCCCGCCCCGGGCTCGAGTGGCCTCGATCAGATCTTGATTGGCGGAGACCGGGTCGGCGTAGCCCCCAATCGTCTCGAAGAGGAACGCCTCGCCGGGGTGGCAGCGGTGCTCCGACTCCCCGCTCAGATCGAAGGGCTCGGCACAGGTGGAGAGTGCCGGAAAGAGATCAGTGACCTGATCCGGGCCCAGGTTCTCGGCCTCGACACCTTGGGACCGGAGCTTGTCCACATCGGTCTGCACCTTGTCTGCGCTCTCTCCCAGCATCCAGAGCACCCCAACCCGCTGCAGCCCCGACCGTGGCTCTCCGAGACCGGTGAACTCCGCCCAGTTGCCGTATGCGGTCTGACCATGGAAGGCCAGGCGGACCACCTCGGGGTAGGTGTAACGGCAGCGGCAGATCGAAGACGAGGCGCCAGTGGATCCCTCGGCCGGGCCCCTTCCCTTGTCGACGGCGATCACCGACACCCCGCGACGAGCCAACTGGTAGGCGATGGAGGCGCCGACGATCCCCGACCCGATCACGACGACCTCGGCGTGGCGGCTCACCGGGCGGTGACGGTGTAGTCGTCGACCTCCTCGTCCCAGGAGAGGTCGATGATGCCCCGGGCGGCGGCTGCCTTGCAGAACTGCAGGAAGCCGCCGTACCCGTACTTCTTCTCACTGAAGTCGGGGAGACGCTTACGCAGCTGGTTCTTCAGCCCGGAGAGCACCGCCGAGCCGTTCTTCCCGCCGAGATCGGTGACGACCTCCCGGAGGAGCTGGAATGCCTCCTCCTCCCCCTGGCTCTCGGAGGGGAAATTGACCAACGGGTCACCCCGACCCGGCCCCTCGGAGAGTTCGATGGTGCCCTCTTCCTCCAGATGCCTGAGCAGCTCCCCAAACGCCCTGTACCCGTAATCGGCCTCACTGAAAGTGGAATCCTTGCGGAGCAGCGCTCGCTTCAGAGACGACGCCATCACCTCCCCTTGGGTCCGAAGCAGGCCGCCCAACGTCGTGGTGATCAACCCGGTCACCTCGTCTTCCGACGGGGTCTCCTCACGGTCCGTGGACTTGGGAGTTTCCTCGGGTCTCTGATCGACGCCCTCCAGGTTGTCGTAGAAGATGAACTCGTCGCATGCGGGGGGCAGCATGTTGGAGGTCGAGGCCTTCACCCCGACGCCGATCACCTTCTTGTTCAGCTCCCGGAGCTTGTGGACCAGCGGGGTGAAGTCGGAGTCGCCGGTGCAGATCACGAAGGTGGTCACGTAATCGCGCTCGAAGGCGAGCTCGATGGCGTCTACCGCCATCTTGATGTCGGCCGAGTTCTTCCTGGTGGCCCCCATGCGCTGAGGGATCTCGATGAGCTCGATGTGCCTCCTGGTCATCGACTGTCGAGCGTCGGGGAACATCGACCAATCGGCATAGGCCCGCCTGGAGATCACGCGGCCCCTCTCGGCAAGTGCATTCCCGATCGGCTCGAAGTCGAATTCATGACCCCCGAGTGCCTCCCTGGCGCCTATCGCCAGATTCTCGAAATCGACGAACACCGCTATTCGCTCTTCTTCCATGAGCCTGAATCTAGTGGGCACCCGGGCCGGAGCCGGCGTCGCACTAACTTGAGGACGGGATGCCATTGACTCCGGTCGAGTTGAGGGTGCATGGCGTTTCGGGGACGCCGCCCGAGGCCATTCTCTACACAAGGCCGGTCAGCTACGACCTCGGGGACCGCTCGGCGAAGGTCTATGAGCCCGCTCGCGATCCGTACCGGGTCAAGGCTTTTCACTGGGGCAGCCTGACCGCGGGAAAGCCCCACACCGCCTTCTGGATCCTCCTCGCCCCCTTCGCCCTGGCCAATGTCTCCGGCTGGATGAGCGAGCGGGCCAACCCCTGGACGCGAGCATTGATCAGGGTGGCCGGGCTGGCCCTCACCGGGGTCTTCTTCGCCCAAATCGCCAACATGACCATGCACATCCCATACGAGATGCGGCTTCGCCACGCCGAGCGGCCCGAGCTGTGGGGCGTCCTCTTGTTCGGGGCGACCACGGCGCTGACCCTTCTCGGCCTCACCGTGATCTCCTCTCAGTCCAATTTCGGGAGGTTGTCCATCAGCACCCGGATGAGGCTCGTCTTCTCCCCGTTCCCGGGTCACATGAGCCTCGGAGACGGGCGGGAGGGTGGATGGAACGACCCCGCGGAAGGGGCCATGCTTCTGTCGGCGGCCATGTGGGCACCCCACCCGGTGATCCACCGTCTGCGGAGATTGCACATCTCCGCTGGGGCATTGGTGCTCTCTCTGGTCGTTGGGTCCGGAATCGGGAACGATCTGGTCGTGACGGTCGCGGTGACCGGTTTGGCACTCACCGTCCTTCTCAGCCTGGCCACGACCTGGATTCCCGAGTCGTACTTCTTCGCCCTGCTCCCCACCGCCCTCCTCCCTGCGCTCACCGTGGGCTGGCTCGGGTTCACCGCCTGGGCGATCCTGAAGTCGGATCCGGGTGGCGGTCTCGCCGCGGCAGACGAGGTCACCTTCGGCCTGGCGTTGATCCTGCTGGTTGTGGCCTTGTTCGCGTTGTTCGGAGAGTGGGTGAAGGCCGGGCCGGGCAGAGGGTGGGTCTCCCTGGGAGCGCTGGCCATCGCATTGCTGGTCGGTGCCAGCCTCGGTCTGACCGGTGGCCTACTGGTAGAGGACTTCCTCGCCCCGGCCCCGGGTCTGCGCACATTCGAGCGAGGTGGGGCATGGACCGCCCTCGTCATGGCCGGTTTGGCCGTGCTGCTCCTGGTGATGGCAGGCGTCATGGCCGCCCTCCCCGTCGACTCCGAGACCACCCCGCGCCCCCGTGGCGTCCCGTCTGAGTCGAGGTTGGGCAGGGTGATCTCGAGGGCTCGGATCCTGCTGGTCGCTGCCGGCGCCTACGGGGTCCTCGCCGGTCTCGCCACCGGCCTCGCCGCCTGCGCAACCGGACCGAGCTGCGACCGCGACCGCCTCCCCGTTCCCGCTTGGGCCGCCGAGGACCCCGCAGGCGTGGTCGACGTCGCCGGGCTGGCTTTCGACCTCACCTCGATGCTCGGCTGGATCAAGTTGGTGATCGTGGTCATCCCGGCACTGCTCATCCTCCGCTCCATCGTTGGCGGGCTCCTCGAGGGCCAGGAGGCGAGGAGAAAGGTGTCCATCGTCTGGGACATCGGTTCGTTCTGGCCGCGCTGGTTCCACCCGCTGGCCCCACCGGCTTACGGACCCAACGCGGTGACCCGTCTCGCCGAAGAGGTGGCGGCCCGCTCCCCGGACATCGTCTCCGCTCATTCCCAGGGCTCTCTGATCGCAACCGCTGCCATCGCAGTGGCTTCCCATCAGGCCCCGCCTCCTTTGCTGCTCAGCTACGGGTCTCCGTTGGGGGTTTATCGCCGACTCTTCCCGGAGGTGGGTCTGGAAAGCCTGATCGAAGCCACCGATGAGAAGGTGAGGGGCGGTTGGCTCAACCTGTGGCGTCGCAGCGACCCCATCGGGGGACCGATCGAGCCTCTCGGCGACCGCAACTGGCACGTGGACAGCGGCTCCGGGCACTTCCAGTACGAGCTGACCCCTGAGTACTGCTCGGCACGGGAGCAAGGGCTCGCAGGCACCTTCCACCGCCCTTCGGATTCCGAGATGGCGAACTGCTTGGAGGAAAGCGGAGGCCCCTGACGGGCCACTAGGAGTGAGTCCAGGCGTCTCCCTCGTCCTCTGGGCGCTCCCTCTCCTGGTCTCCGCGGGCGAAGTCGGGAGCCTCCGCAGAGTCCTCCGCTTCCACCTCCGTCACTTCCTCAACCCTTGCCCCCTCCACGGTGGGCTCTGTTTCCGCAGCCCGCAGCCGACCGAGCTCGGCTCGCTCCTCGAGACGAATCCTCCTCCGCCTCCGCCACACCAGCCCGATCAGCTCGTCGAGGATGATGGCCAGGATTGCTGCGCCAATGGCAACCGCGAAGAGTGGAACCGTGAACTCGAGGCCGAAGAAGTCGACGTCGACCTCTTGAGTGTTCTGGACGGCCAACACCAGAAGCGCCAGGGCAAACAGGAGGATGGCGACGACTCCTACATAGAACCCCGTGCCCTGATACTCCACTCTGTTGTCTTCACCGGGCATCTTGCTCCTCCTCGGTCCTCGATGTTCGAAGATTAGTTGGCCCGAGCCGTCGGGTAGGTCGACCCCGTTGACTAAGACGTGAGCGATGGCATCGATCAGGATCGGCATCTCGGGATGGAGCTACAAGGACTGGAGGGGCTCGTTCTACCCCGACGACCTTCCCCGCGAGGACGAGTTGGGTTACGCCGCAAGTCGGTTCGACACCCTGGAGATCAACGGCACCTTCTATGGGCTCACCACTCCGGCCGTCTGCCGAGAGTGGTATCAGGTGGCGCCTAGAGGGTTCGTGTACTCGGTCAAGGGAAGCCGGTTCATCACCCACAACAAGAAACTCTCCGACGTCGAATCCGCCCTGGCCAACTTCTTCGCCTCCGGTGTCCTCGAGCTCCGGGAGAAGCTGGGGCCCATCCTCTGGCAGCTTCCCGAGAGGTCGCGATTCGAAGCGGAGCGAGTGGACCGTTTCCTGGGGATGCTCCCCCGGGACACCGATACTGCCACCGGTCTCGCCCGGAGACATGACGATCGGATAGAGGAAGCCGGCTACGGGGACGATGCCAACCACCGGGTCCGGCATGTCTTCGAGCCCCGGCACGAGAGTTTCCTGCAGCCGGAGATGGCCCGGATCGCTCGCCGCCATGGGGTCGCCCTGGCCTTCTCCCACTCGTCTGGGTGGCCATATGTCGAGGAGATCACCGCAGGATTCGTCTATCTCCGCCTCCACGGCCCCGACGAGATCTACGACAGCGCCTACGGCGCCGAGACGTTGCGGAGCTGGGCGGACCGCATCTCCTCGTGGCAAGCCGGCAGGGAGCCGGAGGATCCGGCGCGGATCTCCGATCTGCAACCTCCCCGACGCAAGGGTCGGGACGTGTACGTGTACTTCGACAACACTGCCGGCGGGCAGGCCCCGCGCGAGGCCCTGAAGTTGCGGGAGTTGGTTGGCAGGGCCTGACGCGCGCGTGTGTCCCAGTGGTCAGATGACGTCACGCGGCGGCATCGTCCACTCACGCATTCAGCTGCGCAATCGACCGGCAAATTGCCTATCATTACTCGCACGGAGTACCCGAATGGGTGCGTCACTTCTGGTCAGGTGATCTGGACCTCTCCGAGACCATGTGTGACCGGTATCAAAAAGGTATTCCAATGTCCGAGGAGCTCCTCTTCACCGCTGACATCGAGAAGATTCGAGACGGAGCAGCAATGCTCCGGCTCGCCGGTGAGGTCGACGTGGCGACGGCCCCGAGCCTCGTGTCGGCGTTTCGAGAGCTTGCCGACCAAAATCTCACCGAGGTGGTAGTAGACGCCAGTGGGGTGAGCTTCATGGACTCGTCGGGGTTGCACGCCCTCATCCAAGGCAAGCGGATCATCCATGAGGCCGGTAGCCGCATCCTCCTCGTCACCTCCCGACCTGTTCGTCTCCTCTTGGAAGTCGCCTTCCCCGAGCCCCTGTTCGCGGGCCGGTACGACTCGCTCGAAGAGGCAATGGACGCACTCGACAACGGGTCGTGACGAGACGCTGCGCTGGTTAGGGAAGAAGCCCAGGGTCACCGATAGACTTCACGGCGGCCCTAACACGGGATCGCGGGAGCCGGCCTGGTCAACGTCAGTTTCTCCAATTCACGCCCTCGTAGCTCAGGGGATAGAGCACCGGTTTCCTAAACCGGGTGTCCCAGGTTCGAATCCTGGCGGGGGCACCACCCATTACCCCTATCTACCAGGGAAAACGCTTTCTCAAGCGGAGAGCTCGACCACCTCGGCAGAGGGCTCAGGACGCGCTGAGGACGCGTTTGCCTCAGCGAGCACCCCATCGAGCCTGGTGGCACCAGCTTCCGATTCTTTG
>CAZAHX010000004.1:0-23474 GCA_964485005.1 uncultured Acidimicrobiaceae bacterium
TCGGTGACGACGGCACCTTCTCGGGCTTCGACGTCGAATTCTGCAAGGTCGTCGCGGCCGCGGTACTCGGTGATTCCGAGGCGGTCGAGTTCAGGCCCCTGACCGCCGCCGAGCGTTTCACCGCGTTGCAAACCGGAGAGATCGACGTCCTGATCCGCAACACCACCTGGACCGCGACCCGAGACGGGACGGAAGGAGCCACCTTCCTCACCACCACCTTCTACGACGGACAGGGAATGATGGTGCGCAGTGATTCCGGCTTCGCCGCCATCGACGACATGAGCAACACCGACATCTGCGTCCTCCAGGGGACCACGACCGAGCTCAACATCACGTCGCTCTCGGAATCCCGCGGGCTCGGGATGAGGAACGTGACCTTCGAGGACAACAGCGCGCTTCAGGCGGCCTTCGAGGCGGGCCAATGTGACGGCTGGACTTCGGACAAGTCCCAGCTCGCCGCAGTCCGTTCCGCCTTCCCTGAGGGCCCCGAGGCCCTGACCATCCTTGCCGAGACCATCTCCAAGGAGCCTCTTGGCCCGGTGACCCGGGACGGCGACACGAGATGGGCCGACGCGGTCAACTGGGCGGTGATCGCAACCATCCAGGCCGAGGAGTTCGGGATCGACTCGACGAACGTCGATGATTTCATGGAGACCGACAATCCCGAGATCGCCCGCTTCCTCGGACTGCCCGATCCCGTGGAGGGAACCGTGGCCGACCCCGGTCTCGGGCTCGCCACCGATTTCGCTCAGACGATCATCCGCCAGGTGGGCAACTACGGCGAGATCTACGAGCGGAACGTGGGAGCCGATACACCGCTCGGGCTGGAGCGTGCGGGGAGCCCCAACGCTCTCTGGACCGAGGGTGGACTGCTCTACCCACCGCCTTACCGCTAATCGACTGAAGAGGAGGGGAGGGTGGTCGCAACCGGTGCGGCCACCCTCTCTGACAACTCCAAAAAGAGGGTGGTTGGTGATTGACCTCTGAGACTGCTCGCGCTCCGGTGAGACCGCCGTTCTGGCGTGACATCCGCGTTCTCAAGGTGGTCGTCCAGGTGGCGTTCCTCGTTGTCGTCCTCACCCTGGGATGGGTGCTCTGGAACAGCCTGATCGGCAATATGAGGGACAGCGGGCTCCCCACCAGCTTCGATTTCCTGAATCGACCGGCCGGTTTCACCATCATCGACTCCGATTTCAGACCGGCCCAGACCAACCTCGATGCGATCCTGGTCGGTGTCAAGAACACCGTGCTGGTGTCGGCGGTGGGGGTCGTCCTCGCCACCGTGATCGGGATCCTGATCGGGATCGCCCGGCTCTCTCGTAACTGGCTGGTGCGCAAGTCGGCCGCCTTCTACGTCGAGTCGCTGCGCAACGTTCCAGTGCTCCTGATCATCTTCTTCGCCTCACTGGCGGTGATCGGCCGGGCGCTTCCCCGTCTCGAGAATGCTTGGCAGGTGGGAGGCATGTTCCTCGTATCCAACCGGCTCATCGCGGTGCCCTGGCTGGCCAGCTCTGGAGAGGCAACCCTCCATGCCGTGTGGCCAGCCGTCCTCATCGGCATCCCGGCGGCGGCGCTCGCCTTCGGTCGGGTCAGGCGGCGGGGGCTCGGTGAGCGATGGCGGCGAGCCCTGCTGGTCGCGGGGCCGCTGGTGGCATTGCTGGTGGTGGGCGGAGCCATTCTCGCCCTCGTCGGCGAGCCGTCTCGGGTCTCGGCTGCGATTACCTTCTGGGCTTCGATTGCGACCGCGATCACAGTTGCGGTGCTGGTGGCGGGGTGGCGGACCCGGGTCAACCAGCGCACCGGCCAGCCCCACCATCGGGTCCTGTGGGCGCTGGGGAGTCTCCTCCTCCTCGGGGCAGCAGCCTTCATCATGCTCGGGGCCCCGCTCGAGGTGACCGGTCCCCGGCTCGAGGAGCGCCGGGTCATCGGGGGGATCACCATGATCCAGGCCTATGCGGCGCTCCTCGTCGCCCTCACGCTGTACACCGCAAGTCACATCGCCGAGATCGTCAGGGGGAGCATTCAAGCCGTTCCCAAAGGCCAGACCGAGGCGGCGACCGCCCTCGCCTTGTCCCCCACTCAGCGGATGCGCTTTGTCATCCTCCCCCAGGCGTTGCGCATCATGGTCCCCCCTCTGGCCAACCAGTACCTCAACCTGACCAAGAACTCCTCGTTGGGCGTTGCCATCGGCTTCCAGGAGCTGACCACGGTCACCGGCACGGTGATCGGCAACGGGAATCCAGCGACCCAATCGATCGCGATCCTGATGCTCATCTATCTCAGCTTCTCACTGCTCATCTCGCTGGTCACCAACATCATCAACCGCAGGCTCCAGGTGGCGGGTCGCAGATGACCCAGCCGGTCCGCGCCGATGTCGAGACGGGAGCCCCTCTTCCCGAAGAGCCACCCCCACAGGTCCGGCTCAACCCGAGGCAGTGGGTGGAGCAGAACCTGTTCGGCACTTGGTACGACTCCGTTCTCACCGTCGTGTTCGGCATCGGCATCGGCGCGGTCGTCTTCTTCGGGCTGAGGTTCATCTTCGTCACCGCACGCTGGGAGATCATCCGGGTTGGCCTCACCAGCCTGATGGTCGGTTTGTTTCCCCGCCCCGAGCTGTGGCGGGTTTGGGTGGCGTTGTTCGTCGTCGTCCTCTCCATCGGGTTCGCCGTCGGCGGGGCCCGACGCATGGTCCTCGCCGAGGAGGAGGACGAGGCGGGTTCCGAAACGGAGCGCCTCGGCCTGCGCCCTCGCGTCGACCTCTGGGACCTGTGGACGCGCCTCTGGCCGGTGCTCACCTTCCTGGCCGTGATCCTGGCCTTCTCGGAGTCACTGCAAACCGCGATCTGGCTCGTCCTGCTTCTCGTCGGGACCTACGCCACCTACTACATCGGGTCCAGACTCCCCCGCTCGGCGGCGCGGCACTGGCTGCTCGCCGGCCTGGTCGGAATGGTGGGCGCGTTCGGCATCGTGATCTGGTTCGGGGGCGTCGGCTGGGACCAGTGGGGGGGTCTCATGCTCACGCTGTTTCTGGCGGTGGCCGCCATTCTCCTCTCGTTCCCATTGGGAGTTGGGGCGGCACTGGGACGCCGCTCGTCGCTTCCCGGCATCAGCCTGGTCTCGGTCGCCTATATCGAGCTGATCCGCGGCGTTCCCCTGATAACCCTGCTGCTGACGGGGCAACTGATGCTCGGCCTCTTCTTTCCCCGCGACGTCGTGCCCGGTCTGGTGGTCCGCTCGATCATCATGCTCACCCTGTTCACCGGGGCTTATGTAGCGGAGATCGTCAGGGGGGGGCTCCAGGGCGTGCCCCAGGGCCAGTACGAGGCGGCCCAGGCCCTCGGTCTCTCCCCAACCCAGATGACCCGCCGGATCGTTCTTCCCCAGGCCTTGCGAAATGTGATCCCTGCTCTGGTGGGACAGTTCATCAGCCTGTTCAAGGACACCTCGCTGGTATCGGTGATTGCCCTCACCGACCTGCTCCGGGTGGCTCGTTTCCAGCTCCCGGCGCAGGGCGACTTCGCCGGCCAGGGGTTGTTCGCCGAGACCATGCTCTTCGCCGCCTTCGTCTACTGGGTGTTCGCCTACACCATGTCCCGGGAGAGCCAACGGCTGGAACGGCGTCTCGGCGTTGGGGAGCGCTAGTGTCGGCGAAGGAGCCCGACCATGTCTGATACCTCGACCAGAGATCTCACCAGCAGCGCCGGGCGGGCCGGTGGCACTGGCGCGCCCATGATCACCATGGAGGACGTGGACAAGTACTTCGGCGACTTCCAGGCGCTCAAGGACATCGACCTGGTGGTGGGGAAGCAGGAAGTCGTGGTGGTGATAGGCCCGTCGGGTTCCGGCAAGTCGACCATGATCCGCTGCATCAACAGGCTGGAGAAGCACGACCGGGGTCGGATCGTGGTCGACGGCGTGGAGATGTCCGACGACCTGCGCAACATCCAGGAGATCCGCCGTGAGGTTGGGATGGTCTTTCAATCGTTCAACCTCTTTCCGCACCTCACCGTGTTGGAGAACGTGACGCTGGCCCCTCGACAAGTGCGGCGCTGGCCCAAGGCGAAGTCCGAGGAAGTGGCGATGGAGACGCTCACGCGAGTGAGGATCCCCGAACAGGCCCCCAAGTACCCGGCTCAGCTCTCCGGTGGCCAGCAGCAACGGGTGGCCATCGCCCGCGCCCTGGCCATGCAACCGAAGGTGATGCTTTTCGACGAACCCACTTCGGCCCTCGACCCGGAGATGATCAAAGAGGTGCTCGACGCCATGGAGGAGCTGGCCGAGTCGGGGATGACCATGATCGTGGTCACCCACGAGATGGGGTTTGCCCGCGCCGTCGCCGACCGGGTGGTGTTCATGTCCGACGGTCAGATCGTCGAGGTGGGCACACCCGAACACTTCTTCACGAATCCCCAAGAGGACCGCACCAAGCTGTTCCTCAGTCAGATCCTCTGACCGGGATCCCTGCCTCTCAGCCCTAGGCCCGAGAGTGGTTTAGCCTGGCTGGCCGATGACCTCCACCGTCAAATTCCTCGGTGTGCTGGTCGGAGGGGTTCTCCTCGGCGTCGGCGCATTCAGTTGGTGGTCGGCCGACGGGGATGACGTTCTGCTTCAGGCGGCCCCGATCCCCTCCACCTCCACCGTGACCCCCTCGACCACCGAGGACCCGACGACCACGACCTCTAGCACGACCACCACGACCCTGGCTCCGTCGACCGTTGGCTCGCCGTACGGGAACGGGTTCGTCATGTTCCGAGGCAATCCCACCCGCAACTTCTACGGGAGCGGGCCCATCTCCGACTCCCCCTCCCAGCTCTGGCGCTACCCGGAATCGCCGATGTGCTCCGTCTCCAGCAACCTGGGGGAGACCAAGACCTGGTGTGGCATGGGTTGGACCGGCCAGCCGGCCGTTCACACCCGTGACGACGGAAAGACCGAGGTCATCTTTGGCGCCTACGACGGAGCGGTCCACTTCGTCGACGCAGAGACCGGCGCCGCGCTGAGGCCCCGGTTCCGCACCGGCGACCTGATCAAGGGTTCGGTGACTATCGACCCCGACGGCTACCCGCTGCTCTACTTCGGGTCGCGGGACAACAAGCTGCGCATCCTGGCCCTCGATCGGGAGACTCCCACCGAGATCTGGTCACTGGACGCCTACGCCGTCGACGGGATCTGGAACGACGACTGGGACGCCAACCCGCTGATCGTCGACGACATCATGTACCAGGGTGGGGAGAACGGGTGGTTCTTCATCTACAAGCTGAACCGGGCCACGGGCGCCGACGGTCTGGTGTCGGTGAACCCCGAGCTGCTGTTCTCGATGCGGGGTTACGACGACGAGTTGATCTCCAAGTCGGGCACCAACGTCTCCATCGAGTCGTCGACCCTGATGAGCGAGGGCCGGGTCTACTTCGCCAACTCCGGGGGCCGAATCGTCGGCCTCGACATCTCCCGAGTCGATCAGGGAGAGGCGCCGGTGGTCTTCGACTACTACGCCGGCGGCGATATCGACGCCACGCTGGTAGCCGATGACGAGGGCTTCATCTACGCATCGATCGAATACGAGCCGTCGCAAATGAGCTCTGTGGAGTCGACGAGGAACCTGGAGGTGGGCCAGCTCGTCAAGCTCGATCCGTTCACCGACGGCGACCCGAGAGTTTGGGGGATCGACCTCACCGCCCAGGGCGACTCGGGGCTCTTTGCGACGCCGGCGCTCTACGGCGAGATGCTCTATGTCAACACCCATACCGGTGACCTGATCGCCGTCGACAAAGCGACGGGCGAGATTGTGTGGAGCGACGAAGTGGGTTTCCACTCCTGGTCTTCGCCTGCGGTGGTCGACGGGACGCTCGTGGTGGCCACCTGCACCGGAGAGCTCCGCGGGTACTCCCTCGCCGATCCCCGGGCTCCCACGCCGACCTGGAGCATCTCCCTAGGAGAGGTCTGTCTCGAGGCCACTCCCGCCATCTGGGAAGGGACCATCTACCTGGGTTCCCGGGACGGGTTCATACGCGCCTTCCGCTGATGCGACCCCTGATCGCGGTCATAGCCTTCTCGCTGATGTCCTGTTCCACTGTCGCGCAACCCGGCACCAGCACTCTGCGGACGACGAGCTCCACGACCACCGAGGTGACGACGACCACCACCAGCCCCCCGTTGACGACCTGCCCGCCGGCTCCCTATGTCCTCACCTCGCTGCCCGATGGTGTGGGCCAGGGCCGATTGGACACCGAGACCCTCGATCCCGACGTGTGGACCTCGGTACCGGGGAGCCACACCAGTTTTTACCCCCGCGACGACGGCTCGGTGGCCATCGCCCTCATCCGAGGGACGCTCCCTGCGGTGGACTGGCCCGGGGATAAGGGAGAGGTGAGCATCGACGGGACCAGGGCCGTGGTGGGCCCACATCCCGACGGGCCCTGGGTGGCCGGCTGGTTCGAGGCACCAGGAGCGCGCTGCGACCTCTACGCCATGGTCTTCTACCCACCCTGGGACCCTTCTGACGTGCAGCAGGTCCTCCTCGGGATGGACCGGGTGGGCGGTTGAGCCTTTCTGTGAGTGGAATTTGTAGCTATAGAGCAGTTATTCCTCACAGAATGTCTCGAGGTCACTCGGTCTGCCCGTCCTGGGACTCCTTCCACATCTCGCCGATGGCGGCCACCGACCCGAGGACGCCGGCGGTGTCCAATGGCAGGAAGATCTTGGTGGCGGTGCCGTCGGCGATGCCCTCCAGTGCCTCCAGATAGCGGATGGCGATGAGATCGGGCGTGGGGTCGCCGGTGTGGATGGCTCCGAACACCCGCTCGATGGCCTGGCCCTCACCCTCGGCAACGGTCAGCTTCTGGAACTTCTCGGCTTCGGCGACGCGGCGGATGGCCTCCGCCTGGCCCTCTGCCTCGAGAACCCGGCTCTCCTTGACTCCCTCGGCCTTGAGGATGGCGGCACGCTTCTGACCTTCTGCTTCGGTGACCGCGGCGCGGCGATCGCGCTCCGCCTTCATCTGCCGGTGCATGGCGTCGGTCACGTCGACCGGCGGCTCGATGCGCTGGATCTCCACCCGGACCACCCGAACGCCCCACTTGTCGGTGGCGTCGTCGAGGATCTGGCGGAGCTTGGCGTTGATCACCTCACGGGAGGTGAGCGCCGAGTCGAGGTCGAGGTCACCGATGACGTTCCTCAGGTTGGTCTGGGCCAGCTTGGTCACCGCGAGGATGAAGTTGCCCACGTTGTACTGGAGCTTCACCGGGTCCGTCGGCTCGTAGTAGATCACCGCGTCCACCGTCACCACCACGTTGTCTCTGGTGATCACCTCCTGTGGCGGGACATCGACCACCTGCTCCCGCATGTCGACCTTGGTCAGCCGCTTGATGAAGGGCATGACCCAGCGAAGACCAGAGTCAACGGTTTTCTCGTAACGCCCCAGGAACTCGATGAGACCCTTCTCGAAGGGTCTCACCACCCGGAAGCCCGCCGCGGCGATCAAGATGAGCGTCAGGGCCAGGATGGCGAAGAGGACGATTACTGGTGTCATTTACTTTCCTTTCTTGCCGACCATTCCGGTCAGCTCTCCAACCGCTCGACGATGAGTCGAGCCCCTTGGATCTCGGTGACGATTACTTGCGCTCCCGCCGGGATCGGCTGGGGGGCGGTGGCCCGCCACTCCTCGTTGAGCACCCGGACCATGCCGGTGCCGGCGTGGGGGTCTATGTCGTGGAGCACCACTCCCAACTCCCCCTTCCACCGGTTGGCGCCGACCCGGGGCTGTTCACCCTCGTCCTGTCTCCCGATGAAACGGCGCAGATAGGCCAGGGAGAAGATCGACACCCCGAAGAAGACCAGCCACTGGGCGACGACGACCACGTTCAGCCAGGCGAGCAGGGCGGCGGCAGCGGCGCCTATGGCGAAGGGGAGAAGGAAGAAGCCCGCGGTGAAGATCTCGCCAATCCCCATCACCACCGCCAGGATCGTCCACATCCAGCGCCAAGTCTCGTTGTCCACTTGATTTCCTCCTTGTCTGGCCGCGACGAGAGCTGCCACCAGCAGCGCCGCGGATGCGATTCCATAGAAGATGAGGTCACGGCGGGTGGCTCGGTCCCGTCTCGCCTTGCCACTCTGGACGTCGTCCCACCTTACGACGGGACGGCCCTGTCGGGCGGTGGCCCAGCTCTCGGCGAATCGGGCCCGGTCGCCCACCACGTCGTCGACGGTGCGATGGTTCCTCAGGGCGTCGGCGAGGTGCTGGTCGAGCTCTCCCTTCATCTCGGCGATGTCCTCGGGGGTGAGACCGGCCTCGCGCCAATACCGCTCCACCTCGGAGACCACACGCTCACGCTCGCTCATGGCCCCCTCCATTCAGCACCGCGTCGACAGAGTTGCGAAACTCAGACCAATCTGCTTGCCACTGCTGGAGCAGCTTCCGTCCCCGGTCCGACATCCGGTAGTACTTGCGGGCCGGGCCCTCTGAGCTCTGCACCAGGTAGCCCTCGATGATGCCCTGTTTCTGCAGACGGGAGAGCAGGGGATAGATCGACCCCTCGCTGGCGAGATCGAGACCGCGCTCCCGAAGTTTGGAGACCATCTCGTAGCCGTAGGACGCCTCTTCGTCGATGACGGAGAGAAGACACATGTCGAGCACCCCGTGGAGGAGCTGGGAGCTTCGATCGTGGCCGGCCCGAGTAGGTGCCATGTATCGCATACTACTCGGTGGTGCTGGGAAGTCATTGCCGCAAGGCAGTGAGTATGCCCACCCATTCGTGGGAGGTGTCCTTTGGAATGCACGAGTAATGGCCGCACGCAGACATTTCTACAATTGTGCCGATGGACCCGGAGCGATTCACCACCAGGAGCCGGGAGGCGCTGCTCACTGCAAACCAGCTCGCCGATGAGCACAACCACGCCTCCGTGCTCCCCGAGCATCTCGCGTTGGCCCTGCTCGGCCAGACTCAGGGGATCGTCTACCCCCTCCTCGACGCCCTCGGGGTGGCCCCGCTCGATGTTCGCCGGTCGCTGGAGGACCTGCTCGACGGTCACCCCAAGGTCTATGGAGACGCCGAGGCCACCTCGAGCCCGCAGCTGGCGAAGGTGCTCGCCGAAGCGGACAGCAATCGGCAGAAGATGGGTGATGACTATCTCTCGGTCGAGCACCTCATCCTGGGTCTGGCCGCGTCCACCGGCGCGGTGGGCGAGCTGTTCCGCTCGCTGGGGCTGACTACCACGGCCGTACTGCAGGCCCTGCAGGGGATCAGGGGCGGACAACGGGTGACGAGTGACAACCCCGAAGCCACCATGAATGCCCTGGAGCAGTACGGGAGGGATCTCACGGCCATTGCCCGCCAGGGCAAGCTCGACCCCGTAATCGGCCGAGACGACGAGATCCGCCGGGTCATCCAGGTGCTCTCCCGTCGCACCAAGAACAACCCCGTTCTCATCGGCGAGCCCGGGGTGGGCAAGACCGCGATCGTCGAGGGCTTGGCCCGACGGATAGCCGACGGCGATGTCCCCGAGGGCCTGAAGTCGAAGCGAATCGTCGCCCTCGACCTGGGCTCGATGGTTGCCGGGGCCAAGTACCGGGGCGAGTTCGAGGAGCGTCTCAAGGCCGTGCTCGAGGAGATCAAGCAGTCCGAAGGCGAGATCATCACCTTCCTCGACGAGTTGCACACCCTGGTCGGGGCAGGTGCGGCCGAGGGAGCCATGGACGCCTCCAACATGCTCAAGCCGATGCTGGCGCGCGGCGAGCTCCGTCTCATCGGGGCGACCACCCTCGACGAGTACCGCAAGCACATCGAGAAGGATGCCGCGCTGGAGCGGCGTTTCCAGCCGGTCCTCGTCGACGCCCCTTCGGTGGAGGAGACGGTGGGCATCCTGAGGGGTCTCAAGGAGCGCTACGAGGTGCATCACGGCGTCCGGATCACCGACTCCGCCCTGGTGGCGGCGGCGGTCCTCTCCGATCGCTACATCCCGGCCAGATTCCTGCCCGACAAGGCCATCGACCTCATCGACGAATCGGCTTCGCGTCTCCGCATCGAGATCGACTCCATGCCCGAGGAGATCGACGAGCTCACCCGGCGCCGGATCCAGCTCGAGATCGAGCGGGAAGCGTTGCGGAAGGAGACCGATCCGGCCTCGGTCGATCGTCTCGAGGGTGTGGAGGCCGAGATCGCCGATCTCACCGAGGAGATCAACGCCCTCTCCGCGAGGTGGAACCGTGAGAAGGACGCCATCACCGCGATCAGAGAGCTGAAGAGCCAGATCGAGGAGGCCCGCGCCCAGGCGGCCATCGCCGAGCGTGAGGGAGACCTGGCGCGGGCGGCCGAGCTCCGGTACGGGACGATCAACCAACTGCAGACCGAGCTAGAGGCCGGGGAGGCAGATCTGGCGGCGATCCACGAGCAGGGGTCGATGCTCTCCGAGGAGGTCACCGAGGAGGACGTGGCCGAGGTGGTGGCCCGCTGGACGGGGATCCCGGTCAGCAAGCTGATGGAGGGGGAGACCGAGAAGCTGATCAGGCTGGAGGAGCATCTCCATGGGCGCGTGGTCGGCCAGGACGAGGCCGTGGCGGCCGTCGCCAACGCGGTGCGGCGCAGCCGTGCCGGCCTCTCCGACCCCAACCGGCCTGTCGGGTCCTTCCTCTTCCTCGGTCCGACAGGTGTGGGCAAGACCGAGCTGGCGCGCGCCCTCGCCGAGTTCCTCTTCGACGACGAGAGGTCGATGGTGCGCATCGACATGTCGGAGTACATGGAGAAGCACTCGGTGAGCCGTCTCATCGGCGCCCCGCCCGGATATGTCGGATACGAGGAGGGGGGCCAGCTGACCGAGGCGGTGCGACGTCGGCCCTACTCGGTGGTGCTGCTCGACGAGGTGGAGAAGGCCCATCCCGAGGTGTTCAACGTCCTCCTCCAGCTGCTCGACGACGGCCGGCTCACCGACGGTCAGGGACGAACCGTGGACTTCAGCAACGTGGTCCTCATCATGACCTCCAACCTTGGCTCGGAGTTCATCGACCCGGAGCTCCCGCGCGAGGTGGTCGAGGAGAGGGTGATGAGGAGGGTGCGGGATGAGTTCCGGCCCGAGTTCTTGAATCGCATCGACGACGTGATCGTGTTCGACAAGCTCAGTCCCGAGGATCTGCGTCAGATCGTCGAGATCCAGATCCGCCAGCTCACTCGTCGCCTCGCCGATCGGCGCATCGAGCTCAGCCTCACCGACGACGCCCTCGATCTACTCGCCGAGCGTGGCTACGACCCCGTGTACGGGGCGCGTCCCCTGAAACGGGTGATCCAAAAGCAGCTGGCCGACCCCATCGCCAGCGCCATCCTCGAGGGCCGATTCTCCGAGGCCGACACCATCAAGGTGAGCGTCGAGGACGGGGAGCTCGCCCTGAGCTGACCTGGTACTACAAACCTCCGGTAGTTAGGCCCGTATACGGGCCTAACTACCTCGAGAAAACGATTCGCTGAGCTCTGGTTCCGGACGGGACAGGGCCCACCAGGCCACCGCGCCCGCTGCAGCGACGTGCCAGAGGGCGTGTGGCTGCCAAGCCGACGTGGGGTCACACAGCGGTCCGCCGGTGGCGCCCAGCCTGCCAATGATGGCGGCCACCCCGAGCAACGCTATGGGCCCCAAGTTGTGAGTGGAGCGGTCGGGGATGATGATCAGCCCCAAGGCGGCCGCGACGAGGCCGACCGCCACGGGGTCGGCGACCACGGGCGCGGCGACGAAAACAACGCCGAGGAGGACCAGCCCGGGGAGGCGGGTCCAGGGCTCCCAAGGTCGGCCCCACCCGGCAACGACCATGATCAGCCAGGCCAACGAGGTGTCATGGGCCCATTCGGAGCCAGGGGGCATGGGACCGTGGAAGAGAAGTGAGCCGATCCCAGTGGCGATGATTGCGGCCCCCACCCATCTCATGTCCGACCGGCGGGCTACCGCCAAGCCGGCGATGATGAAGGCGATAGTGGTGATGGTGTTGGCCGGCTGGCCGATCAGCGGGCCCCGCACCAATTCGCAGTCGGCCAGGGCCCCCATGGCAGCGGAGCTCAGAAGGGCCGGTCGCCGAGGCCCGTGACAGACGAGGTGTAGTAATCGCCCACTTCACCCTCCGGGGTGAGCTGGGCGGTGCCGATCCCCCCGTCGGGGATCTCGAGTTGGACGACCAGGGCCTTGCCCGCCACTCCGGTTCCATCGAGGGTCTGCAGTAGACCGGTCCAGGTGCCCATTTCCTCGTCCCACTCCAGAGTGGCGGCACCGGTGGTGAGGAGGATGCCGTCCCCCCCTCTGACTCTGACCGGGCCTTCGTAGGAGTCGGCCATCAGGTCTCCCTCAACCGGGGCTTCGAGTCCTCGTTGCGACCCGTGCGGTCCCGTCCGTCGAGACGTCTCAGCGCCTCCTTCTCCAGTATCTCCAGTTGATCGCGGAGCAGGGCCATCTTCTTCTTGAGGCGGTGATTCTCCTCTTGAAGCTCGAGCACCTGCCGAACTCCCTCGAGATTGAGGCCTTGACCGGTCAGGTCCTGGATCAGCTGGAGTCGGTCGATGTCCTCCTGGGAGTAGCGGCGGGTCCCGCCCGGGGTCCGGAAGGGGTCGATCAGCCCCCTGCGCTCATATATCCTCAGGGTCTGCGGGTGCATTCCCGCCAGCTCGGCAGCCACCGAGATGACGAAGACCGCTCTGGCTGTCTCACTCATTGGTGTCCTTCCCTCATCCTCCCAGATCGGACCGGATCTCCCCGGTCTCGTGTTCCGCCAGTTCCTCGAGGAGCTTTCTCTCCTCCTTGGACATCTTCTGGGGCACCGCCACCTGAACAGTCACTAAGAGGTCCCCGCCCTTGCCCTGGCTCGGCTTGATTCCTTTTCCTCTCACCCGGAAGGTCTTCCCCGACTGGGTGCCGGCGGGGATCTTCAACTTGACCTCGCCGTTCAGGGTGGGGACGGCCAGCTTGGTTCCCAAAGCGGCCTCGGTGTAGGAGATGGGGACGGTCAGTGTCAGGTCGTTCCCCTTGCGGCCGAAGGTGTGGCTGGGGGCCACATTGACCTTGACCAGGACGTCGCCTCGAGGCCCTCCGTTCGCGCCCGGGCTTCCCTTTCCCCGGAGACGAAGGGTGGCACCGTCTTTGACACCGGCGGGCACCTTCACCTTGATCCGCCGGCGGCGGTTCTCCGTTCCGGTGCCACCACACTTGGCGCAGGCCTGCTCGATCAGCCTCCCCGAGCCCTGGCACTGCGGGCAGGGTTGGGAGAAGGAGAAGAATCCCTGGTTCTGAGCGACCACGCCGCGCCCGGCGCAAGTGGGGCAGGTCGTGACCCGGGACCCGGGCTCCCCCCCGGTGCCACCGCAGCGGGAGCAGGGGGCAGCCCCTTCCACCGGAACCTCGGTGGTGACCCCGTGGGCGGCGTCCTCGAAACCGATGGTCAGGGTGGCGTGGATGTCGGCGCCCCGGGTGGGCCCGGCACGGCCCCCACCTCTCCCACCAAAGCCGAACAGGTCGCCGATACCTCCGAATCCGCCCAGAAGGTCTTCCAGATCCTCGACCCTGACCCGCTGGCCGCCGGCGCCTCCGAACCCCCCTCCGGGCATCCCCCCGAAACCCTGGAAGCCGCCGCTGGCCGCCATCCTCCGCACCTGGTCGTACTCTTTGCGTTGCTCGGGATTGGAGAGCGTGGCGTAGGCCTCCGAGATCTCCTTGAACCGCTCCTCCGCCGCGGTGTCGCCAGGGTTGGCGTCTGGATGATGCTTCTGCGCCAACTTGCGGTAGGCCTTCTTGATCTGCTCGGCGGAGGCTCCCTTGTCGACGCCGAGCGTTGCGTAGAAGTCCCTTTCGAGCCAGTCCCGATTCATTCCCGAGCATCCAGGCTGACCAGAGCCGGCCGCACCACCTTCCCGTTCAGCAGATACCCGCGGCGGAGCTCCCCGGTGACCACCAGCTCACCGTTCCCCTCGGGGGCCCCCGCCGGCTCGTGGACCTCCGGGTCGAAGGGCTCGTCGATGGTGGGGATCACCTCGAGGCCCTCTGCTTTTAGGGCGGAGAGCAGCTGCTCACGCGTGCTCAGCATCCCCGAGTAGAGCTGCCGCTCCGACTCGGTCTTGGGTTCGTTGCCGAGGGCCGCGTCGAAGGTGTCGAGGACGGGGAGGAGGTTGCGGACCACTCGCTCCGCAGCCCGGTCCAGCGTGGTGGCCTGGTCCCGCATCGACCTCTTTCGGTAGTTGTCGAAGTCGGCGGCCACCCTCTTCAGGTCGTCGAGATAGGAGTTGGCCTCTTCGCGGGCCTTCTCCACCTCCTCGAGGAGCATGGAGATGGCCTCGCCGGTATCTTCGGGCAGCTCTAGGCCGAGCTCGTGTGGATCGGGGGCGTGCTCGGGCCGCTGTGCGGGGAGGGCCTCCACCTCGGCTGTGTCCTCGTCGACCGTCGACCCTGCCGGCTCGGTCTCGGCCCTGGCGTCACTCATCCTCTTCGATGATCTCCGCCTCGACGATCTCCTCGTCGTCAACAGACTCCTCGCCGGCGGCTTCGCCGGTCCGGGTCTCCGCTGCCTGCTGGTAGAGACGGGTCGCCATCTCCTGGCTGGCTTGGACGACGGCATCCATCTTCGACCTGATGTCCTCGGTGTCGGCCGACTCGTCTTCGAGAGTCTCCTTCAGAGAGGCGACCGCGGCCTCGATGGATGATCTCTCCTCGTCCGTGATCTGCTCGCTCTGGTCTTCCATCAGCTTCTCGGTCTGGTGAACGAGTTGATCGGCCTGGTTTCGGGTCTCCACCGCTTCCCGCCGCTTGGCGTCCTCTTCGGCGTAGGCCTCGGCGTCCTTGACCATCTGATCGATCTTGTCCTGGGAGAGGGCGGTGCCGCCCGTGATGGTCATCTTCTGCTCCTGATTGGTCGCAAGGTCCTTGGCGTGGACGTTGACGATGCCGTTGGCGTCGATGTCGAAGGTGACCTCGATCTGGGGCACGCCCATAGGTGCGGGCGGAATCCCGGTGAGTCGGAACTTGCCGAGGCTGTTGTTGTCCGCAGCCATGGCCCGCTCGCCCTGGAGGACATTGATCTCCACCTCGGGCTGGTTGTTCTCCGCCGTGGTGAAGATCTCGGATCGCTTGGTGGGGATGGTGGTGTTGCGCTCGATCATCTTGGTCATCACACCCCCCTTGGTCTCGATGCCCAGGGTCAGCGGGGTCACGTCGAGGAGGAGCACGTCCTTGACGTCTCCCTTGAGGACGCCGGCCTGGATGGCGGCGCCCGCCGCCACGACCTCGTCGGGGTTGACCCCCTTGTGTGGCTCCTTTTCGGTGAGCTCCTTGACCAGTTCCTGGACGGCGGGCATCCGGGTCGAGCCACCGACCAGGATCACGTGGTCGATCTCCTCGGTGGGGATCCCGGCGTCCTTGATCGCCTGCTCGAAGGGCCTCTTGGTCCGGTCCAGGAGGTCTTCGGTCAGCTTCTGGAACTCGGAGCGGGCCAGCTTGCGCTGAAGGTGGAGCGGCCCTTCATTGGTTGCCGTTATGAAAGGTAGGTTGATCTCGGTCTCGGGCACCGATGACAGCTCGATCTTCGCCTTCTCCGCGGCCTCCTTGAGGCGTTGCAGCGCCATGCGGTCCTTGCTGAGATCGACCCCGTGGTCGTTCTTGAAACCTTCGACCAGCCAGTCGATGATCGCCTCGTCCCAATCGTCCCCACCGAGGTGAGTGTCACCCGAGGTCGCCTTGACCTCGAAGACGCCGTCCCCGATCTCGAGGACCGACACGTCGAAGGTCCCGCCGCCGAGATCGAACACGAGGATCGTCTCGTCGCTCGCCTTGTCCAGGCCATATGCCAGAGAGGCGGCGGTCGGCTCATTGATGATGCGCAAGACATTGAGCCCCGCGATCTGGCCCGCCTCCTTGGTGGCCTGCCGCTGGGCGTCGTTGAAGTAGGCGGGAACGGTGATGACGGCATCGGTGACGGTTTCCCCGAGGTACGACTCGGCGTCCCGCTTCAGCTTCATCAGGATGCGGGCCGAGACCTCCTGTGGCGTGTACTTCTTGGCGTCGACCTCGATCGACCAGTCGGTCCCCATCTGACGCTTGATGGAGCGCACCGTCTGATCGGGATTGGTTATCGCCTGCCGCTTGGCCACCTCACCGACCAGCACCTCGCCGTCCTTGAAGGAGACGATTGATGGGGTGGTGCGGTTGCCCTCGGCATTTGCGATGACCGTTGGGTCGCCGCCCTCCAGGACGGCGATGACGCTATTTGTGGTGCCTAGGTCGATGCCTACGGCTCGTGACATGGATGGAACCTCCGCAAGTGATGTTTTCCAGTAAGAAGCGGAGAGTACAACTTGAGTCAGGTGTTATCAAGATTGGGTCGAGGCAGTGCGTTGACCAGGGGTTTCAGGCGGCCAGACTTTTGATGTACTCGACTAGATCCTCGATTTCCTCGGGAGTGAGCTGGGCGCCGTAGGTGTCGGGCATGACATCGGTGTACCCCGCAAGGAGCTCCTCATAGGGATCGACGATGGATCTGCGGAGATAGTCGTCATCGGCGATCACCGTCTCCCCGCTCTCCAAGGGGCGGCTGGAACCGGCAACGCCCTTCCAGGTGGGACCCGAACCGGGGGTTCCGTCGACGCTGTGACATTGCAGGCAGCCGATGCCCTCGGCGAGGGCGGCACCCCTCACCGCCGCTTCCGGGTCGGCGGTGACCGGGATGTTGGTGGTGGCAACATCCCCGGTGAGCGACTCCCCGGTGGTGAGAAACAACGCGAAGCCGATGGCCAGCACGACTGCCGCTGCCAGGATGCCTTCGGCCCACGTTCTCATGACGGCGAACCGTAGACAAGGAAGCTCCTCTACCTAGGGTTTCAGGGTCATGTGGTCGGTGACGAGACGACAGTTCTTGGTAGCCGCGGCCGGGGTCGCGGTGATGGGCCCCGCTCGCCCGGCGATGGCCTCGAGCATCAACCCGAGGAGCTCCTGGGCAGTGGACCGCCCACCGAAGGGACCATTGCCCGCGGAGGACGTCAGCTTCCTACTCGTCCACCACTCGGCCTCCCGAAACGGGCACACAGGAGCCGACGCCCCCGGCATCCTCCGCAGCTTCTATGACTTCCACACCTTGGAGAAGGGGTGGAACGACATCGCCTACAACTTTCTCGTCGACGCCGACGGGGGGATCTGGGAGGGCCGGGCGGGAAGTCTCTCCGGGCCGGTGGCAGGAGACGCCACCGGGGGCAACCAGGGCTTCAGCCAGCTGGTGTGTGTCATCGGCGACTACAACGCGGTTCAACCAACGCAGCCCTCCCTCGACTCGCTGGTGGCCCTTCTCGCTTGGTTGGCGGACCGCCATGGGGTCTCCACGGCTGCCGGCGCCGAGGCGAGCTTCGTCTCCCGTGGCTCTAACAAGTGGCCCGCCGGCACCACGGTGACCACCCCGACCATCACCGGTCACCGGACCATGAGCAAGACCACCTGCCCCGGTGACCACCTCTACGCCTACGTGACCGGCGGGCTGACGGGCGACGTGGAGCAGGCACGGGGTGGCTCCGCGCCGCCACCATCCACCGCTGCTCCCCCCAGCACGGCGGCACCCGCGACGGCGCCGCCGACGACAGCAGCCTCCACGACGACGATCACGACCAGCACGACCACCACCACCGTCCCCGCCAGGACCACTACGACTTCCGTCCCCACGACGACGGCGACCATTCCCACCACGGGGGGTGCCAAGTCGTCGACCGCTTCGGTCACGACGACACCGGTCCCGGTGGCAGCTTCGTCGACCGGCGAGAACGAGGTCAGATCCCTCCTGCTCACCGGTGCCGGAGCGCTGGTGGCGGTGGGCGCAGGGCTCATCCTCTGGCGGCAGCGTCGCATCGATGGGGGTTAGCGAGACGGCTCGGGCATAAAGGTGCCAGTGAAGACCTTGACAGACCTATGAGTGCATTAGACGCCGGGCTTCTGGTCCTCAGAGTTTGGGCAGGAGTCGTGATGATCGCCCATGGCCTGAACCATGCGAAGAGCCTCGAGGGCACCGCCTCATGGTTCGGCAAGGTCGGGTTCAAGGCTCCCCGGATCAACGCCATGCTCTCCGCGGTGAACGAGTTGGCCATCGGGGCGGCTCTCATTCTGGGATTGCTCACCTCGGTCGCCGCCGCCGGTCTGGCCGCCACCATGTTCGTGGCCTTCTGGTCGATCCACCGCTTTGCCGGCTTCTTCGTGTTTCACCGTCCCGACGAGGGCTATGAGTACGTGGCGACCCTGACGGTCATCGCTCTCGCCCTGGCCCTGGCCGGACCGGGCTCGCTCTCCGTCGACGCCGGTCTGGGTATCGACGACCTGCTCAGCGGCTGGGTGGGTGCCGCCATCTTTGGCGCCGGTCTGGTCCTTGGCGCCGTCCAGCTCGCCCTGTTCTGGAGGAAGCCCTAGACATGGGTCGCAGAGCCCGAGTCTCTCGGGGATGAGTCTCGCCTCACTGCCCGCCGAGTTCGCCGCCACCCGCGATGCCCTGCATCAGATCGCGTTCTATGCCCTGGCTCCGGCCCGGTACCGGGCGGTGGGCCGCATGGGGCTCCAACCGACCCCAGGAGGATTCGGAACCCCCGAGTTCGACGGGAGGGTGGCGCGGGTGGAGGGTGACCTCCTGGTCCACGAAGAGCACGACAACATGGCCACGCGGACCATCACCACCGTGCGCGACGCCGCCTCCTTCTTCGGGCTCGACTACGAGGTCGGCTGGTTCGAGGACTTCCACGACTCGCTGGAGCCGATCGACCCGGACAAGGCCCTGGCCGTCGATCTCGAATCGTCCGGCGCTCTCGCCCGTTGGTTCGCCTTCGGATTCGAGGTCCTGGAGGGTTTGCGCTCTCGTGAGATGCCAGGTGATGATCCGTCAGAAGTCCAGCTCTGGCCCGAGCACTTCGACGCCGCCTTGGAGATGGGCAGCGAACAGGAAGGCTTCCGCGCCGGCTACGGGGCTTCTCCGGGAGACAAAGAGCATCCCCAGCCGTACCTGTATGTCTCCGCCTGGGAGGAAATCGACCGGTCAGACCCCTATTGGAACGACGAGGCGTTCAACGGGGCCAGCCTGGCTTATGACGATCTCATGGCGGCCGACGATCCCGTAGGGAGAGCGATCGATTTCCTACTCGCCGGCTACCGGGCCGTTCGTGGCGACCGCTAGCAGCGAGTCGATGAGACCGTCCGTGGCGGCGAGGACTGTTTCCACCATCCGGGCGTAGCCCTCCTCGGGACCACCCCAGGGATCGGCGATCTCGGTGAGCTCCGCCCCCGGGTGGTAGGTGGCGAACAAGCGGACCTTGGCCTTTGCCTCCTTCGAAGGCGCCATCTCGAGCAGATCGGCGAGATTGGATCGGTCCATCGCCAGGATGATGTCGAACCGATCGAAGTCCCTGCTGTGAATCCGCCGCGCCCGGCCCCCGAGTTCGAGCCCCTCGCTCCTGGCTGCGGCCACCGCCTGGGGGTGGGGCGGCTCCCCGAGATTCCATGCTCCGGTGCCTGCCGAGTCGACCTCCACTTCGATGCCGGCCTCGGCGGCGGCGGTGGCGATGGCTGCGGCCGCGGTCGGGGAGCGGCAGATGTTCCCGGTGCACACGGCGAGGATGCGGAGGCTCATCCCCTCGCCTCCGCCACCCGTTTCTCGGCAAGGTCTACGTATTCGGGCTCGGTGTCGAATCCGACGAAATGACGCCCTGTCTCCACCGCGGCCACGGCGCTGGTTCCCGACCCCACGAAGGGATCGAGGACGAGATCCTCGCGGTAGGTGTAGAGCTCGATGAGTCGACGGGGCAGGGCCACCGGGAAGGGGGCGGGGTGGCCGACCCGGGTGGCGCTCTCCGTGGGGATCTCCCAGACGTCGATGGTCCCCTCGAGAAACTCCTCGGTGGAGATGGTGGCCTGGTGGGGCAGGCCTTCCTCTCGGCGGCGTTCTCGCTTCAACGCCCGGTCGAACCGCCCCTTCGAGGCGATGATGACCCGCTCGGTGACATCCCGGAGCACCGGGTTGTGGGGAGAGCGATACGAGCCCCACGCGCAGCTGCCGCCGGCGCCGCGCGCCTTCTGCCATATGACCTCGCCCCGCAGCAGCATCCCCAGGTCGTCCTGGAGGATCGAGATCACGTCGGCGGAGAGCGATCGGTAGGGCTTGCGGCCCAGGTTGGCCACGTTGACGGCCATGCGACCCCCGCTCTCGAGCTTGCGCAGACATACCGCCAGCACCTCCCGGAGGACGCTGAGGTAGTCCCCGTAGCTGGCAGGCGTCCGACCCGAGGCCAGATCGGCTTCGTACTCCTTGCCGGCGAAGTAGGGGGGAGAGGTGACCACCAGGGCCACCGAGTCGTCGGCCACCTGGTCGTCGCTCATCTCGCGGGCGTCACCGACGAAGAGGCGGTCGAGGGCCACCGGCGCTCGGACGCTTGCTTCGTCGGAGATGACCGGAGCAGCGAACCGCTCGTAGAAGGGCGAGGAGTCGTGCGACTCCCTCCTCCCCGATCCGAAGCTCGAGGTGACGGTGGCGGGGCGCCGGGCCATGTGACGAAGTTACCCGCCGGGCGCAATATGCCCCGGCATGTGCGAGCGACTTCAATTGAGGAGGTCATGCCGCTGCCTCTTCCCGAGGATCGCCCCCGACTCGTAGTGATCCTCGACGACGGGTCCGAGGCGGAGCTCAGCCCGCTGCTCCCCGAGGACCGGGATCTGCTGGAGGAGGGGATGGGCGAACTGTCGGCGGCGAGCCGATTCGCCAGATTCGGCCAGGGGCGGGGGGCTCTGAGTCCGAATGAGCTCGATTACCTGACCGAGATCGATCAGAGGAGACATGTCGCCTGGGGCGCAGTGGTCGGCGACACGCCCGCCGGCGTGGGCCGTTACATCATCGACGACGAGGGCTGTGCCGAGGTGGCAGTCACGGTGGTCGACAAGCTCCAAAGACAGGGTCTGGGAAGGGCCCTGTTCACCGCGCTCGTGGCGGTGGCCCGTGCCGATGGAGTGGAGTCGATCTGTTTCGAGGCGCTGCCCGAGAATCTGGCAGTGCAGAGGATGTTCCGCGGCTTGCCACTCGAGCTCGACGCGGCCCAGGGCCTGGTCACGGGTCGAGTCGAGACAGCCGATCTTCCCACTTCGCCCCGGGATGCCGAATTCCTGACGCTCATGAACCGGTTTCGAGCCAGCCCCTAGTCGTCGCTCTCCGTATCCAGCTCGAGAGAGGCGGAGTTGACGCAGTAGCGCAGCCCCGTGGGGTGGGGGCCGTCCTCGAAGACATGCCCGAGATGCCCGCCGCAGTTGGAGCACTTGATCTCGGTGCGCACCATCCCGAACGAACGGTCCTCCTCCTCGTCGATCATCTCCGGGTCGATGGGCCGGAAGAAGCTGGGCCAGCCGCTGCCGGACTCGAACTTGGTGTCACTCGTGAACAGCTCGGCGCCACAGCCGGCGCAGCGGTAGGTGCCCTTCGACTTGGTGTCCCAGTACTTCCCGGTGAAGGCTCGCTCGGTGTCGCCCTGGCGGAGCACACGGAACTGCTCGGGGTCCAGCTTGACCCTCCATTCGGCCTCGGTCTTCGGCATGTCGGTCATGGCAACTCCTCATTCAAGTCGAGATGGCTCTGTAGACGGTCGATGAATACCGTCAGCGCCGGGTTGAGCTTGGACCTCGCCTCGTCGGGCGGCACCCAACGTACCTCGTCGATCTCGGGGTAATCCTTTCCGTAGAGGGAGAAGGTCCCCGGCAAGATGCTGGAGGGGTCGTAGTCGGCCTCGACTCCCCAGGCGACGACGACTTTGCGCGACTTCATCACCGTCTCCCCGAGGGAGATCCAACCATCGGCCGGCGGGTCCCAACCGGTCTCCTCGGCGAATTCCCTCGCCGCGGCGGCCTGCTCGTCCTCGTCGTCCCCGATGAGCCCCTTGAGGATGGTCCAGGCGCCCTTGTCGCGTCCGGCGAAGAAGGGGCCGCCTGGGTGGGCGATGAGCAGCTCCAACCCGGAGCGGATTCGAAAGGGGAGAAGACCCGCGGATCTCAACGAGCCCGACATTACGCTGGCCGGGTGACCACCTTGGCCGCCTATGTCCCCACGGGGCGGGGCCTGGGGGCGGCAGACGAAAGGCTCCGTCTGGGGCATGCCGAGCCACTGGGGGTGGGACTGAAGCGAGTCAGTCTGGAGCAGTTCGTCTTGGCCGCCGCGGGATACCTCGCCTCCGATCGAGAGCTGAGCGCCGCCGTCCACGAGTCGAGAAGGGCGATGAAGCGAGTGCGCGCCCTGCTCCGACTGGTCCGCGGCGAGCTGCCCGAGAAGGTCTTCGACTTCGAAGACCGTTCGCTTCGGGACATCGCCCGGACCGTTGCCCCGATCAGGGAGGCCGGGGCGATGCTCGAGGCGGCCCGGCTGATCCACGACATCTATGGAGACCTGCTCGCACAGGGCACCTTCGAGGAGATGATCGCCCACCTCGCCAGGCGTCGGGAGCGCATGGAGGCCAGTGCGCTTGAAGACCCCAAGCTGGTGGCCCGGTTGGTGCGCGACTTGGAGCGGGCCCACAACCGCTTCGCGGCCTGGCCCACCGACCCCGAGGCCAAGGAGGCCTACGGGTTGGGGATCAGGGACTCCTATGCGGCGATCCGACCCGGTCTTCACACCACTTACGGCACGGGGAGGCGGAACATGGTCCGTGCCTACGACAGCCGGACCGCCCGGGACTTCCATTCCTGGAGAAAGCGTGTGAAGGATTTGCGACACCAGATGGAGTTCCTCGTTCCGCTCTGGCCCGAGATGCTCTCCTCCCTGGCCGGCACACTCGACCGGCTGGGCGGGCTCCTCGGGGAAGACCATGATCTCGCCGCGCTCATCGACCTACTGGCCGACGAGCCCGGGCTGGCCCCCGACCCCCGGGAGCGCTCCCTGTTCTCCGCCCTGGCGAACCAGCGCCGGCGTGAGCTCCAGCTCGCCGCCGAGGTTCTCGGCCGGAGGGTCTTTGCCGAGAAGCCGGTCTCGCTAAGCGCCCGTTTCGGCGAATATTGGGAGAGCCGGGGCCTGGCGTTGGAGGCTCCGGCCGACACCGTGTTTGTCTATTGACGGAATCGGGGAAACCGCGTTTTGGTTGAACCGGGTGACTTCTATCGAGACAGGTGGTTCCCATGCCGGAGAAAGGACGAGTCCGAGTAGAGGAGGGGGCGAAGCGGGTGCGGGTGATGCTGGGTGGTGAGATCGTCGCCGACACCTCCAGCCCGTTGATGGTGTGGGAGGTTCCCTATTACCCCACCTACTACTTCCCCGAGTCCGATGTCAGGACCGATCTCCTGGTGGAGACCGGCGAAACCAAGTCGAGCCCGAGCCGCGGCGAGGCCACCCAGTACGAGGTGAAGGTGAACGGCTCCCAGGGTCGGGCGTACTCGTTCCTCGATCCGAAGATCGACGAGATCGCCGGGCACTATGCCTTTGTCTGGGGATCGATGGACCACTGGTTCGAGGAGGAGGAAGAGGTGTACACCCATGCCCG
>CAZAHX010000005.1:0-23334 GCA_964485005.1 uncultured Acidimicrobiaceae bacterium
AGCTCGTCACCTCAGGTCCGTTTCGGCTGGTGCGTCACCCCCTCACCTCGGCCCTGCTGGGACTCTGGTTGGGTACGGCCCTGGGCACCTTGAACTGGCTGCTGGTTGCCTTGGCGCCTCTGTTCGTGGGGATGGCATTGGTCGGCGTGCGCGCCGAGGAGCAGCTGTTGACCGAGAAGTTCGGCGAGACCTACGAGATCTATGCCGCTCACACGCCAGGTCTCATACCTCGCCCATGGGCATCGGCGGCTACCGCCGGGAAGGAATACCCCGGAGGCCGGTCTCAGAGCAGAGGTCTGGCCGGCTGATGACAGATCTGATCCACACCATCGTCGTCGGCGGCGGGCAGGCCGGCCTCTCGGTCGGGTACCACTTGAAGCAGGTCGGGATTCCCTTCCTGATCCTCGACGCGAGCGAGCGGACCGGTGACTCCTGGCGCAACCGGTGGGACTCGTTGCGTCTTTTCACACCTGCCAGATACAGCGGGCTGGACGGCATGCCCTTTCCAGCTCCATCGACCTACTACCCGACGAAAGACGAGATGGCCGACTATCTCGAGGAGTACGCCGAACGCTTCGATCTTCCGATCAGACATCGAAGCCCGGTCACACGCGTCTCTCGAAAAGGCATGAGATTCGAAGTCGAGACCAGCGGCGGCGTGTACGAGGCCGAGAACGTAGTCATCGCCATGGGTGATTATCAGCTTCCCAGCGTTCCGGAATTCGCCTCCGAGCTTAGAGACGACATCCTCCAGCTCCACTCGGAGGACTATCGGCGACCGTCTCAACTTCGAGACGGTTCCGTCCTGGTGGTAGGAGCGGCAAACTCCGGTGTCGAGATCGCCCTCGATCTGGCCCCTACGCATCGTGTCTACCTGTCGGGACGCCATCCCGGCCATGTTCCCTTCGACATCGAGAGGTTCCTGGGAAGACATGTGTTTGTCCGGTTGGTTCTTGGCGGTCTGTTCCATCGGGTCCTCACCGTCCGCAGTCGGATCGGACGCAAGGCAAAGGAGAACCTTCTGTCGATGGGCGGCCTGTTGGTGCGGTCCAAGCCGGAGGACGTCGAGACGGCGGGTGCAGAGCGCGTTCCCCGAATGGCTCGTGTCTCCGGAGGTCTGCCGATTCTGGAGGACGGTCGCCGTATGGAGGTGGCGAATGTGATCTGGGCGACCGGCTATGACTCCGGCTTCACGTCGTGGATCGACTTCGACATCTTCGAAGCCGGCGAGCCGCGGCACGATCTGGGCGTGGTTCCCGATGTGCCCGGCCTCTACTTCATAGGTCTCCCCTTCCTCCACACACCGTCTTCCGGGATGTTCCACGGTGTCGGCCGCGACGCGCTACGGGTGGTCGACCACATCGCCTCGAGGGATCCGGTGGCCACGGCACGGTGAGCGGGTCCTGCACGAGAGCAGACTGATCTCATGGGCTCTTGGGGGTGCTGTTGCGTACCACGGCCGATGACGAACGCGTTCTCAAAAGCCGCGAACGGCGCCGCCGTCGACCCTCATCACGCTCCCTGTCACGAAACTGGCTCGTGCCGAGCACAGGAACACCACGATGTCGGCCAGCTCCTCGGCCTTGCCGAGGCGATGTAGGGGGATCTCGCTCAGGTGCCGCTCTCTCACCTCATCTGTCGAAATGCTCTCCTCCTCGGCCAGCCAAGACTCGAAGCGGTGGTATGCGCCGGTGTCAAATTGTCCGGGCACGACCACGTTGACCAGGACCTCGGGCGCCAGTTCGATCGCCAGGGATCGAGCCGCGGCGGCGACCCCGCTGCGGAAAACCGAGGAGAGGGCCAGTTCCGGGGTCGCCTCCAGGATGGATCTCGCCGTCATGAACACCATCCGTCCCTGGCCCGACTCTCGTAATGGCTGCACTGCGGCGTGGGCGGCTGCGAGGGCAGGCCGAAGCATGGATCTGAACGCTCTATCGGTGTCGTCGAGGTCGGTGGTGAGGAGACCACCTGGAGTACCACCGCCGGTGTTGACCACCAGGATGTCGAGACCGCCCAACCGGTCCACGGCTCTCCCGACTGTCTCCTCCGCCTCCTCCGGGCGGGTGAGGTCCACGTCGAACCCGGCGACGGCACCCAACTCGGAGACAACGGCGGCGACCTTCTCGGGATGGCGGCCGACGATGGTGGTGACTGCGCCCTCGGCGGCCAGCCCTTTGGCCACGGCCTTGCCCAGGCCGTCGGAGGAGCCGAATATTAGGGCTCGGCGGCCCTTCAGCCCCAGATCCATCTCACTCGATGGCCACGTAGATCTGGCCGTCCTCTTCCTTGAGCGGATAGGTCTTCACCGGCTTGGAGGCAGGGGGGTTGACCGGCTCCCCTGTGGCGAGATCGAATATCGATCCGTGACAGAGGCACACCATCCCGCCGTCTTCCACCTTTCCCGAGGACAGGTGGCAGGCGAGGTGGGTGCAGTAGTTGTCCATCGCATACGCCTGTCCCTCGGAGCGGGCGATGGCGATCTCGACCCCTTCGACGACGAAGCGACGCACGATGCCTTCAGGCACCTTCCCCGACCGTCCGACCAGGTGGTAGCCACCGTCGGCGCCAACAGCAGCGACAGCATCGTCCTCTTCTTCTTCCGGCTCCTCCTCGATCAGTAGGTCTGTCAGGTCGATGTCGTCGTCGATCAGCGCTTGGATGTCGAGATAGTTTCGGGCCCCGATGAGTGTCTTGACCACCATGATCTCGGCGCCACGATTGACGCCAAAGGCCGCATCCAGAAGACCGTCCTTCATGTAGAACGCCAGAAAGTCGCGGTCGTGGATGGAACCTCTGACCAGCACCTCATCCCAGTTCTCGGCGTGACCCACGTATTGGAGCGACTCGTCGTACTGGTCCGACCAGAACCAGTGGGGGTCGGCATAGCGGACTCGATCAACGACCCGCTCGGCGAGGATGTTCTTGGCGGCCGCCGTTCCCTGACGGAAGGCGTTGTCGAAGTGCTCGACCCGCATCCGCCTATCGAACAGGGGGTGGTAGTGGTTGGCGACATCACCGGCTGCATACACCCCCTCCATCGATGTCCGGCAGAACTCATCCACCCTGATGCCGTTGCCGACGGTGATCTCCGAAGCCTGGGCGATCTCAACGTTGGGGATGATCCCGATGCCGACCACGACCGCATCGCCCTCGATCGCCTTCCCGTCGCCGGTCCGAATCACCACGCCGCCGGATGTCTCATGGATCGAATCCACGGTGACCCCGCAGCGCAGGTCGACACCTTCGTCGACGTGGATCTCACCGCAGATTGCTCCCATGTCGTGGCCGAGGACTCTCTCGAGCGGGTGCTCCAGGGCCTCGATCATGGTCACATCGGTCCCGAGGACGCGAGCCGAAGCGGCTACCTCGGAGCCAATGAACCCGGCGCCGACAACGATCAGGTGCTTGCCGGCCCCGATGTGCTCCTGAATCCTGAGCGAGTCCTCGATGGTCCTCAGGTAGAAGACCCGCTCGCCTTCGGCGTCGGGCAGCCGTCGCACCCTTCCGCCGGTGGCCAGGATCACTGCGTCGGCGGGCACGCTCTCGCCGTCGGCGAGTTCGACGGCGAGAGTGTCGCCGTCGATCCTGGCGGCGGTCACACCCGTACGGAGCTCGACATCGTTCTCGGCAAACCAGTCGGGGTCACCGGACCAGAGCTCGTCATGCCCTGCCTTGCCCTGGAGGAACTCTTTTGAGAGCGGTGGTCGCTGATACGGGGGGTGCGGCTCGTCGCCTATCACGACGACAGACCGGTCATAGCCTCCCTTCCGCAGCGCCCGGGCAGCGGAGGCAGCGGTGTGACCCCCCCCGACGATCACGACTTGGTCTAGCTGGCTCATCTCTGGAACCTCTCTTCGGGTAGCGGTGGGGTGTCACGGACGCGGGGCTCGCTGTTGACGAGAACGGTGTCTCCTTCCACCTTCACCTCATAGGTCGGCTGGCAGCGGTCCCACTCGTCGTTCCAACCTGTCACCAAGTCGAACGCCCACTGGTGTCCGGGGCAGATCACCTGGCCCTGGAAGACGAGACCCTTGGAGAGATTCCTCTCCTTGTGAATGCAGACATCCCGCAAGGCGTAGACGTCACCGTTGACGTAGAAGAGCGCGATCTGCTCGGCACCCGCGGTGACCTGGAGTTTCTTGCGTCGGCTCAGCTCCTTGAGGCTGGCGACCTCGTCCCACTGTGTCATCCGGCTGCCATGGTTCGGCGAACCGGAGCCCGAGAGTCTCCCGGGCTCCGGTGTCTCGATGTCAGACCGATCCGATGCCGGCCATCTCGGCCGAGGCGTCGAAGTCCGCCTTGACGTAGTAGTCGTACAGCGCCTTGGTGTACGAGAAGCGCATGTCGGCGGCGTCGCGGACGATGTCGAGGCACTCCTGTTGGAGCTCGGGAGTGTCGGCGTTGTTCAAGACGATCTCATAGCCACGCTCGCCGTGGACCTCGTCGGAGGAGATGTGGAGCTCGAAGAACTCTGCCTCGTCCTCGGTGAACCCGTACTTCTCAATGAGCGGCGGGTACTGCCGGCGATATATGTCGGGCACCTGAGACTCGAGACCCACCACCAACGCAGCCGTGGCCACCACCCAGTTGCGTCGCATCGCCGTGGCATAACACCACGCCTGAAGACCCCGGGTGACCGGGTTCATGCTGTGTGGGTCCTCAACCCTCTCCCGGGTCGTTCCGCACGCCTCGGCGAACCGGATCAACAAGTCGGTGTGCCTGATGTCGGCGATCTCCTCCTCGTACATGTTCTGGAGCAGAAAGTCCTTGGCCTCTGTCTTATCGTCCGGGGCGTTGGCGTAGATGTAGCCGAGGTAGTCGGCGAAGGGCCCGACGTAGTGATAGTGGTTCTCGGCCCACCGGCTGAAGTGCTCCTTCTTCAGCTCCCCGCTGGACCAGGCCACGCTGAACGACGCATCCTTGGCCTCCCGCCCCTTCATCGCCTCTTTGAGCGCCTTACGGAAGTCGTCCTTTGACAAGAGCTCGGCCATGGTTGTTCTCCTTTCGGGTGGCTACGACCAGTCTATTGTATACTGGATCCCAAGATCCAGTCAAACTGGGTCGGGCCTCGAGCAAGGAGTAACAGAGATGGCCGATCAGAACGATCTCATCGCGGGTCTCAACAGACTGTTGGAGATGGAGTACGTGGCCATGATCCACTATGTCCAGCACTCGGCGAGTGTCTCCGGCCCGCATTACGAAGCATTCTCGAAGAGACTCCGTCAGGAGGCACTCGACGAGATGGACCATGCGGTGATCCTCACCCAGGCGATCCTGGCTCTGGGAGGCCAACCGGAGTGGAACGTGGGCAGCTCTCATCCATTCTCGGCCGAAGAGGCCCGTGATGTGCAGGTGCTCCTCCGCCATGACCTCCAGCACGAGTTCGATCTGATAGATCGCTATGTCGAGGTGGCCTCGCTGTGTGAGGAGCTCGGTGAATTCGGGCTGAAAGCCGTCCTGGAGGAGATCCTCGCCGATGAGCAGAAGGAAGCTCACGAGTTGGAGCGCATCATCGGCGGATGACAGATTTCACTGTCGAGCCCACGTAATATGGAAGGGCCGCGACCAGGGGATACCCGGTTCGATGAAACAGATCGGTCAGATGCATCAGTCGTTGAAGGACATCGTGGCGGCTGAGATTCGCAAGGAGATCCTCGCCGGTAACTACAAGCCGGGCGAACGTCTCATCGAACAGGATCTGGGGGAGAAGTACGGGGTTTCTCGAATGCCGGTGAGACAGGCCCTGGCCGAGCTCGAAGTGGAGGGCTTTGTGCAGAATATCCCGAGGAAGGGGGCGTCGGTGATCAGCCTGACCGTGGAGGAGTCGCTCGAGCTCTTCGAGGTCCGGGGAGCTCTGGAAGGGATGGCAGCCCGTCTCGCCGCCCAGAACGCCTCTGACGAGGATCTCACCAGGCTGTCGGAGATCATCGAACGAGGTCGGAGTGCGGTGGGAACAGAGAAAGCCGATGAGATGCCGCGGCTGCACGAGGACTTTCATCTCACCCTGGGTCGTGCTGCGGGCAATTCCTATCTGATGGAGCTGCTGGCTCCGCTCCCGGCTCGGATCGAGTGGATCCATGCCACCGAGATACGGGAGAGGGCCAACCTTTCCTGGCCTGAGCACGCCGAGATCGTGGAGGCGGTCCGTTCCCGGGATCCGGACCTGGCAGAACAGCTGACCAGGAGACACGTCAGCTCGGCGGCGAAGGACTTCGTCTCGATCCTGGCCGAGCGTGGTCACTCCGAGGGGGTTAGTAGGGCGCAGGGTTGAAATCCGCAGGGGTCATTGTATACAGTCGACGGGATCCGACAGACTGTGGAGGTGCTCGTTGCGCACGGTTCAACAATTGACCCTCGAAGAGGCGGAGCTGGTCCTTGATGCCGCCCAGGCGAAAGCCGAGGAGCTCAGTGTGCCCGAGGTCCTGTGTGTCTCCGACGCCGCCGGATACCCGATCTCTCTCCGGCGCCTCGACGGAGGGAAGGTGACCAGCGTGGAGATCGCCATCAATAAGGCCTTCACTGCGGCAGGGCATCGCAAACCGACCCACTTCTACAAAAACGCCGTCCCTGGCGAAGAGGCGTTTGGGATCATGACCCAACATTTCGGTCGCTTCACCATCTTCGTTGGTGGCTGGCCGATCGAGATCGACGGTGAGGTTGTGGGCGCCGTCTCTGCCAGCGGCGGGAACGGTGAGCAGGACATCGCCTGCTGCAAGGCTGGCATCGATGCCTTGATGGATCATCTGGGCAAGACGGCCGACTACTCGAAATGGGAGTAGCGGCAGCGTCGCCGATGGAGATTCGGAACCGCATCGACGGCGAACTGGTACCGGCGACCTCTGGGGCGGTGTTCGAGTGTCGCAACCCGGCAGACAGCCGCGAGGTCGTCTCCGTCGCCGCCGACTCCGGGCCTGAGGACGTCGACGCCGCCGTCTCCTCGGCGGTGGCCGCCCAGGAGAAGTGGGCATCGACTCCTGTGGCCGAACGGGCTCGCCTCCTCGAACGGGCCGCTGCGAACCTGGAGACGAGAGCCGACGAGATCGGTCGTGAGATGGTCGCCGAGATGGGCAAGCCGTATTCGGCGGCCCGGGGTGAGGTGATCCGCACCGCCGACAACCTCCGCCTCTACGCCGGGGAGGCGATGCGTCTGCAGGGCCGCACCTTCCCCGCGGACCGGGAGACCACCGTGATGACTCTGCTCGATCCTGTCGGAGTGGTCGGCGTCATCACCCCGTGGAACTTCCCGATCAGCTTGGCCAGCCGCAAGATCGGGCCTGCATTGGCGGCAGGCAACACCGTCGTCTTCAAGCCCTCCTCAATGACACCGATGATGGGGGATCGTGTTGCCGGGGCGTTCTACGACGTCGGGCTGCCCGCGGGTGTCCTCGAGGTCGTGAACGGGTTCGGCGCGGGCGCTCTCGTGGTGGGGGACGAGAGGGTCGAGGCAGTGACATTCACCGGATCGACCGCGGTCGGTCACAAGATCCATGCGGCCATGGGTCTAGGGCGGAGAGTCCAGCTCGAGTTGGGAGGAAACAACCCGATCGTCGTCCTCGGTGACGCCGACCTCGAGGAGGCGGCTCGAGTGGTGACCCGCTCTGCGTTCTCGCTCTCGGGTCAGGCGTGCACCGCAGCCGGCCGGATCATCGTCGAGGACGCCGTCCACGACGACCTGCTGGAGAGGGTGGTCGCAAAAGCCGAAGATCTCGTTGTTGCCCCCGGGAACTCGGAGACGGTCGACATGGGGCCGCTGATAGACGAGCGTGCCGTGGAGTCGATGCAAGCGGCGGTCGACGACGCGGTGGCCGGGGGTGCGACGGTGGCCACCGGGGGCAAGCGCCTCGTAGGCGATGGCTACGAACACGGCTGGTTCTACCCACCGACGGTTCTCGCCGGTGTGACCTCGACGATGAACCTCTCGTGCACCGAGGTGTTCGGTCCTGTCGTCGGCTTTGAGAGGGTTGCCGATCCCGAGACGGCGCTCGAGTCGGCCAACGACACCGAATATGGCCTGACGGCTTCGGTCTGCACCACCAGTCTGGCAAGTGCTCTTCGCTTTGTCCGCGACATGCGCGCCGGAATCGTCCGGGTGAACCGGCCAACGGTGGGGACGCTGATCAACGCGCCCTTCGGGGGCATCAAGGAGTCGGGGACCGGGACTCACAAGGAGCAGCTCGGACCCACGGTCATGGACTTCTTCACACAGAGTCGCACGGCGATCATCGGCATGTGAGCGTCAGAGATAGGAGTACGAGGCATGGTGGACATCGACCTCTGGGCACAGAAGCTCAGTCACTATCTGCAACATCACCTGGACACCGAGAAGGAAGCGCTGAGCTTCTACCGACATCTCGCCGAGGACGCCGGCTCGGATCGGGTACGGCTGCTCATGGGTGTGGTACGGGATGACGAGATCCGTCATCACCGCATCTTCGAGAAGATGCTCGAGTGGGTGCGCACCGAGCACTCCCAGTCCCGGCGTCCCGATCCGGAGCTGGGATTCGAGTCGGCTCGGCCCAATGACACCGAGCATCTGCTCGAGCACACGCGAAAGCTGATCGAGCTCCAACGAGAGGACGAAGAGAGGCTCAAGGAGCTCTCCCATCTTGTGGCCCAGGTCGCGGACACCAGGTGGTGGTCGGTGCTGATCGACGCCATCGGCCGGGACACCACCAAACACGTGATGCTGCTCGAGGCCGTGGAGGAGATCCTCTCCGAGTAGCGGGCTCAGACCGCCAGCGCCAAGCCTCCGGTCCTCGGGTCGACTGCGCCTCGCGCGGTGAGATCCGGCCTGACCATGAGGACCTGCTGCGCCGAGCGGAGACCCCATCTCGGGATCTCGGTGGCGCTGCGCGCCACCTTGCGGAGGGCCTCGACGTCGTCGTGGCCGAATCCGGCCTCGATCCGCACCGAGTCCGGCGGGACCAATGCCCATCTCGGAGAGACAACCAGCAGGCCCGGATCTCGTGTGCCGGCCAGGTACTGGCCGAGGAGTTGAACATTCCAGGGCATCTGGTTGTCGCCGCCGGGGGTTCCGCCCAGCAGCACCCCTTCGCCTTCCAGGTCGAGGGCCCACGCATGGAGTGTCGTCGCAGGCCGCCTCCCGGCAGCGGGGAAGTTGTGATGCCGGGGGTCGTCGCCAAAGCCCCTCCCGGGTCGGTTGGACAAGATCAGGTCGTACTCGGGGACGACCAAGCCCGAGCCGAATCTAGGAAAGGAGTTGGAGTGGACCAAAGTCACCGCATTCCCCTCGGTGTCGGCTGCGCCGACCATGGATGTGCCGGATGCACCGGCGAGCTGTGCTGTCACATCGCGACCTCGCATCACCCGTGCCCATATCTGGCCCTGGTTCTCGGCGGCGGCCATCTCACCTGACATGGCGGCGAGCAGCGCCGGGCCATGTGTGGGCGCGGGGGTGGCCCAGAGCCGGTGCCCTCCAGCCCGACCACCGGCCGGCGTGGCCCATGTCGCCGTTGCATATCCGAAGTCGTCGCCGGTCAATACGCCACCCAGTGACTGCACGTACTCGGCAACCTTCTCGCCGGGGGTCCCTTGGAACAGGGCTTGCCCGCTGTCGGCGAACTCCTCGAGCAGCCGGGCCATCCCCGGGAGCTCCATGACCAGGCCGGCCTCGGGAACTTCGCCGTCGGGGAAGTAGCGCGGCGGCTCCGGGTTGGACGCGAGCACCAGCTCGGTCGAGAGCGCGGCCAGTTCGGCACAGACCCGCGCCCAGACGAAGCCTTGGCGGGCGAGGTCGATCGCAGGCTGCACCAGACGACTCCAGCTCAGTCGTCCCTTTGCGCCGAGGGCCGCGTAACCGGCCGGTGCCCCGGGCACACCCACCGACCTGGGGCCGGTGACGACGCGGCCCTCGCTCTCGAAGGCATCGGCGAGACCGGCGGGTGCACCTCCTATCGCCAGGAGAGCATCCGGGGTCTGGCCGGGCCCTGATACGGCCATCGCCACCAGGTCGCCGGCAAGCCCGCATTTTGGTGGGAGCAGGACCGTCTCGGCGAGGGCAGCGACAACGACGGCATCGTATGCGTTGCCGCCCTGTCTCATCGCCTCAGCTCCGAGGGCAGCGGCCTGTGGCGCGGCGGCGAGCACCACCCCGCGGTTGCCCTCGGTCGACGACTGGGCGGCGATCGTCCGCAGCAGCTCGGTCATGGCCACTCCGCACCCGGAGTCGCCGTGGAGCGTTTGAGGTATGCCACCGAGGCCGCGGCCACATCTTCGAGGCCTATGCCCAGCGAGTCGAAGAAGCTGATTCGATCCGGGTCGTGGCCGTACTCGTCCTCACACCTGAGGAGGTCGGAGAGCTCGATTGCCTGATCCCAGGAGAAGGCACCGGTGGAAACGGCGGCGATTAGATTCCCCGCTTCGAGACGAGCTTGCTCGACCGACTCGACGACCACGACACGTGCTCTGCCGAGCAGCCGAGGGTCGACCTCGGACGAGAAGGGCGATGTGGCCCCCACCGAGGTGATGTGTGTCCCCGGGCTGACGTCGGCGGCGGAGAACAGGGGCGTCGAGCTGCGGGTCGCCGTGACGACGAGGTCGGCCGACCGGACCGCTTCGGCCGGGTCGACCTGGATCACCTCGAGATCGAGTGTGGTCCGGAGGCCGTCCACGAAGGTCGCTGCGTCGCGGTAGTGGCTGAGGAGGATCGTCTCGATGGGAAAGGCCTCGGCGAGCGCATGGGCGTGACCTCCCGCCTGGACACCGGTGCCGAACAGGGAGAGGGTCTTTGCGTCCGGGTCGGCGAGGGCCCGGGCCACGATCAGGGAGGTGGCGGCGGTCCTTATCCGGGTCAACTGCTCGCCGTCCATGGCGGTCAGCAAGCGGCCCTCCGTCGGGTCGAACACCACGATGATGAACCGGAACCGGCCGGACGGTGACGTCGTGTAGACCTTGGCCCCGGCGGTGCCGTGGTCGTCGAGGATTGCCCCGACCGTGCTGAGCTTGCCGATGGCGCCTTCGGTGCGCACCCGGGGCTGGAAGGATGCCCGGCCCTCGCCCAGGGAGAGGAACGCCGAGCGGATGGCCTCGGCGGCGTCGCGGTAGGTGAGGAGGCTGTCCATCTCCTCGTCGGATATGAACATCATCGGGCCGGTGCCATCTGGCCGATGCGGTTCATGCCGAGGAGAACCACGGGGATCATGGCCGTGGTGAATAGTGCCGGTCTCAGACCGGCCGACAATGCGACTGCACCTATCGCCCAAGCCCCGGCGGCGCCTATCGACACCTGCAGTGAGCGGTAGACCCCCAGGAGCTGACCGCGTTCGGCGAACGCGTCGAGGGCGAGGGTGTTGGCAATGGGAAAGAGGCCGCTGACGGTGGCCGCGAAGACCACCGAGGCCAGGATCGTCGCGAACGAAACCTCGAGTGTCGTCCACAAGACCCCGGTTGCGACGAGTGTGGCCGCGGTGATCCGGAGGGTGGAACGTCGCCCGAGCCGGTCGATGGCATAACCGACGACCATCTTGCCGGGGACCGAGAGGATCCTGGCCGCCCCGATCAAGCCGGCGGCAGCGGCGGGGCTCAGACCCCAGATCGACACGTAGTAGACCGCCATGAATGCCACGGTGCCGTACTGGCTGATGGTCCCGACCGTCCCCACGCCGACCGGAACCATCAGTGAGCCGGCCATCGAGGCTCGGGGTTGCTCGGTTGCGACCGGCCGGTCGATGTCTATCCGGCTCACGCCGGCCAGCACGGCGACGCAGACCGTGGTGGCGATCCAGAAGCCGAACTGCCAGCTGAAGTTGGTGGCCAGCACCGCGATACCTGCCGCGATGGCCAGACCGATCGAGAACGCGACTCCGAAGACGCCCATCGCCGTGCCTCGCTTTCCGGGCTCTGCCAGCCCGATGGTCTGTATCCCCGGAGCGAAGAAGATCCCCGCCCCCAATCCGATGACGGCCTGTGCGGAGAACAGCATGCCGGCAGCCCCCGACAAGGCGGCCAAGGAACTTCCTAAGGCGGTCACTACAAGGGCCGCGGACATCGACGATCTCGGAAGCCAGCGGCTCGCGATCGTCCCCCCGATCAGATTCCCCACGGCGATCGAGCCGGCGAGAATGGCCAGACCCAGCCCGCTGGTGCCCAGGTTCAGCGACAGCGAGGTCTCGATGACGGGCAACAGGGGAGCCAGTAGCGACTCGGCCACGGTGACGGCGACGTAGCCGGCGACGACCGTGGCGACGATGCGTCGCCTGTCAGGTGCTTTCATCGGCCGGGGCGGTTCTGGCAACGTACGCCCTCTCGGCCTCTGATATGTGGCTGAGAGCGATGTGGGCGGCTTCGTCCTCCTCGCCACGGGCGATGGCTTCGAACAGGTAGCGATGCTCGTGCCACGAATCGGTGGCTCGCTCCCGGATGTAACGCGAGTAGATCCATTGGATCTGGTCACGGAGAGAGAGGATCATCGACTCCAGTTTCTTGTTCCCCGAGATGGACGCAATCTTGGCGTGAAACTGGCTGTTGAGCCCGGGGAGGGCATCGAATCGGCCTTCGTCGACCGCCGACTCGCCCTCTTGGACGATGCCCTCGAGATGCTCGATGTCCGCCCCGGTGGCCAGTTGTGCGGCGAGACGGGCCGAGAGCGCCTCGAGTGCGGCCCTCACCTGGAAGAGGTGGATGGCGTCGGCCCGGTCGATGGTCGCCACCCAGGCGCCCTTCCGGGGCATGATCTCGACAAAGCCGCTGTCTTCGAGATGTCGTAGCGCCTCCCGGACCGGATTGCGGGACACGCCCATCTCTGCGGCCAGGGCCTCCTCGATGAGCCGGTGACCTGGCGGGTAGACGCCATCGAGTATCGACCCTTTGATCTCATAGGCGATCTCCTGGCTCAGTGAGGAGTGGCTACGGCCAATCCGGGCCAGGTCGGCACCGTGGGTCTCTCGTGTCCCTCGTTCGGTTTTCTTGTCGGCCATGAGCGACCAGGAGTCTAGAGAAAAACTTGCACGTACATCCAGTAGACAGTATACAATGGACGAAACCGGTTATCGGTAACCCATATGGGAGGAGACTTGAGTATGCGGCGTTCCCCAGTGGCGGCACTCCTGACGGCTGGAATCCTGCTGTTGGCCGCGTGTGCCAGTGACGACAGCGCGAACACGACCGCCCCGAGCGATGACTTACCGACCACGGCGGGCGACGGGAGCGACGAGCCGGCCCCGAGCACCGGCGGTGACATCACCGTGATCCTCGCGGGCGAACCGACCAGCCTCGATCCCCAGCTCCGTGACGACGGGAACGAACGGGCGGTGTCCGACAACATCTTCGAGACACTGATGGCGCGTCAACCCGACGGTACCTTGGCGCCCGGTCTCGCCGACGGTGAGCCAACCCAGGTTGACGAAACCACATGGCAGTTCGACCTACGCGAAGGCATCAGCTTCCACAACGGCGAGGCATTCAACGCCGAGAGCGTCGTTGCCTCCGTGGAGAGGGTGATCGATCCCGACTTCAACAGTGAGCAGGTGTCGTTCTTCGCAACGATCTCGGGAGCCGAGGCGGTGGACGATCTCACCGTCAACATCCTGACGAGCGAGCCCGACCCCATTCTCCCCGCGAGGATGTACTGGATGAAGATGGTGCCGGCTCAAGCCTCCCAGGATCCCGGATTCGCTGAGAATCCGGTGGGCACCGGTCCATATCAGTTCGTGGAGTGGGTCCGGGGAGACCACGTCACACTCGAGGCCAACAGCGACTACTGGCAGGGCGACCCGAACAACATCGACCAGGTCACGTATCGGTTCGTATCCGAGGCCGGGACGAGGCTGTCAGCCCTGATTGCCGGGGACGCCGACTTGATCACCAATCTGCAGCCCGAAGACGTAGACCGGGCACCGCAGTCGGCTCACGTGGCCGGTCTGGAGCATCCGGTTCTTATCATAAACGCAGACGAGGGTGTCACCGCCGACGTTCGTGTCCGTCAGGCCATGAACTATGCGGTCGACAAGGAGGCCATGGCCACCGACCTGTTCGCCGGGTTCGCCCAGGTCGATCAGTGCCAGATCCTCAGCCCGTCCTTCTTCGGCTTCAACGAAGACCTCGAGGCCTATTCGTACGACCCGGATCGTGCCCGTGCCCTGATCGCCGAGGCGGGTGCCGAGGGGGCCACGGTCGAGCTGATAGGAACCGCCGGGCGCTGGCTGAAGGACCGTGAGACGGTCGAGGTGGTGGGCAACTTCCTCACCGACGTGGGTCTGCAGCCCGACATCCAGATATTCGACTTCGACGAGTATCTCAACCGCCTGTTTGGCGACCTGCGGCCGGACTCGATATACGTGACGAGCTCCAACGAGCTGCTCGACGCCGACCGGCAGCTGTCGGCGTACTACCACTCCGATGGCATCGGAGCCTCCAACAGCAACGCCGACCTTGCTGCGAGGATCGACGCGGCCCGCTCGGAGACCGATGTCGAGACCCGGCGCGGCCTCTACACGGAGGCGGTGGCCGAAGCCTGTGAAGAGGCCTACTTCCTGTTCCTGCTCAACGTCGAGGACATCTACGGAATGAGTGAGCAGTTGGTGTGGTCGCCAAGAGTCGATGCCAAGATCATCGTCGCCGAGATGTCCTTGGGCGGCTGACGAAAGTGAAGTGACGAGGCTGGGCCGGCGGAACACAGGCCGGCCCAGCCCAGGAAAGGAGTTGGCGAAGGGTGGGCAGATTCCTGCTCAAGCGGGTGGTGCAGGGCGCCTTCGTCGTGCTGGGCGTGACCGTGATCGTCTTCGTGGTCACCCGGCTCATCGGTGATCCGGTCAAGGTGATGCTGCCTCTCGAGGCCACCGCCGAGCAGCGGGCGGCATTCGCTGCACAGCTCGGCTTCGATCGCCCGATCTGGGAGCAGTTCGTCGACTTCCTCGGCTCGGCAGTCACTTTCGACTTCGGGAACTCTCTCTGGCAGGATCGGCCCGCCATCGACATCGTCGTCGAGGCATTGCCCCGCACCCTGGTCCTCGTCAGCCTCTCCATCCTCCTCGCCGTGGTGATCGCGGTGCCTCTCGGGATTGTCGCATCCCTGAGACCGGGAGGATTCTGGGACAAGGTCGTCGTGACCATGAGCCTGAGCGGGTTGTCGGTTCCCAACGTCTGGTTGGGTCTGCTCCTCATCCTGGTCTTCGCGGTGCAACTCGGCTGGTTGCCGACCTTCGGGTCGGGGACGATCCAGCATGCGATCCTACCCGCGGTGACCTTTGCCCTGCCCGCCGCAGCCCGTCTGGTGATGCTCACCCGCTCTTCGATGATCGACGAGCTCAACAAGAGCTACATCCAGCTCGCCAAGGCAAAGAACTTGCCGTTCCTCCGTCTGGTGGGGCCGCATGCGTTCCGCAATGCGGCCGTCCCGGTGGTGACCATGGCCGGATGGGAGCTGATCAGGGCTCTCGCCGGCTTCTCGGTGATCGTAGAGACGGTGTTCGCATGGCCCGGTCTCGGCTTCCTGGCCATCCAGTCGATCAATCGCCAGGACCTGATCCTGCTACAGGCGATCGTGTTCGTCGTTGCCTTGATGATCGTCGTGATCAATCTGTTCATCGACATCGCGTACCGGGTGATCGACCCACGCGTGAAACTCACCTGAGGTTCGTTGATGGTCCAAACCGCTCCAGCACCGGCCATCGGACGACCGACCATCTCGAGGCGGCTCGCGTCGTTCATGTCGGAGCTGTGGGGCGACAAGGCCGGTCTCTTCGGTGTCAGCGTGATGGTGATCCTGGCTCTGGTGGCCATCCTGGCACCTGTGGTCGCACCCTATGATCCGGCCGCCCAGTCGCTGTCGGACCGGCTGGTTCCCCCCTTCTGGAGCGAGGGTGGCAGTACGGCTCACCTACTGGGCACCGACAGCCTCGGTAGAGATGTCCTGTCGCGGATCATCTTCGGCTCACGGGTCTCGCTGAGCATCGGCCTCAGCGTGGTGGCCATCGCCGGATCCGTCGGAACGGTTCTCGGCCTGCTGTCGGGCTATCTGGGGGGAAAGGTCGACGCAGCCATCATGCGCTGGCTCGAGATCCAGTTGGCCTTTCCCGGTCTGCTGCTGTACCTGGTCATCCTCTCGGTGATCCGGCCCAGCCTGACCGCGCTGATCATCATCCTGCCGATCAACGGCTGGATGGTCTATGCAAGGGTGGTGAGGGGCATCGTGCTCGGAGCCAAGGAGATGCCATACGTCGAGGCCGCCGACATCGTCGGCGCCAAGCCGAGACGCGTCATCTTCCGTCACATTCTCCCCAATCTGGCCACTCCCCTGATGACGTTGGCAGTGCTCGAGTTCGCCCGGATCATCCTCGCCGAGGCGGCCCTCTCCTTCCTCGGTCTCGGCATCCAGCCGCCCCAGGTCTCATGGGGGCTCGACGTGGCTCTGGGCCGTGAGTATGTGTTCGGATCGTGGTGGCTGATCACTTTCCCCGGTCTCGCCATCGCTCTGACCGTGCTCGGCGCCAACCTCTTTGCCAGCTGGCTGCGGATAGCCGCAGACCCTCAGGAGCGTGAGAAGCGGTTCGCCGCCGGGACGCCCTCCGCCGGTGCAGGAGCAGCATGACATGACCGGGGAGTCAGCCACTCCGAGCCTCCTCGAGGTCGACGGCCTCGAGGTGCGCTTCTTCACCCGACGGGGAGTCGTCCAGGCAGTCCGGGGCGCCTCGTTCTCGGTCAATCGGGGGCGTGCCCTGGGCCTCGTCGGCGAATCGGGCTCAGGCAAGAGTGTCACCGCTAAGGCGATAATGGGTCTCGTCGACCTTCCGGGGCGGATTACCGGAGGCGACGTCCGCTGGAAGGGCCGAACACTGCTTGGCAAGAAGGGACGCCACTACTCCGATCAGGTGCGAGGCAAGGAAATCTCGATCATCTTCCAGGACCCCATGACATCGCTCAACCCGCTGATGCGAATCGGGGACCAGATCGGCGAGGTCCTGAAACACCACCGGGGCATGAGCGGAAAGGCGGCGCGCAACCGTGCCGTCGAGCTGCTCGACCTCGTCGGCATATCCTTTCCAAAGCAGAGGGTCGACCAGTACCCATATGAGTTCTCGGGAGGGATGAACCAGAGGGTCGCCATAGCCACCGCCCTCGCCTCCGAGCCGGAGCTGCTGATCGCAGACGAGCCCACCACCGCTCTCGACGTGACCATCCAGGCCCAGATCCTGGAGCTGATCCAAGAGCTTCAGGCGGAGCTGGATCTCGCGGTCCTGATGATCACCCACGACCTCGGTGTGGTGGCTGGCCTGTGCCAGGACCTCGCTGTCATGTATGCGGGCAAGATCGTCGAGGCCGCCGAGGCCGAACAGGTCTTCGCAGAGCCCGGCCACCCTTACGCCAACGGCCTGATCAGCTCCACTCCCCGTCTCGATGTGATCGTCCCGGAGCTGATCGGCATTGACGGCAGCCCCCCCGACCTGATCGTCCCGCCGACGGGATGTGCCTTCCATCCCAGGTGTCCGCTCGCCATAGAGCTGTGCAAGGAAGAGATCCCCGACCTGGAGTTCCACCGCGAGAGAAGAAAGGTGGCGTGTCACCGTGCCTTCGAAATCGGAGTCGTCAGTGCTACCGCCGACTCGCCCAACTGAGCGTGAGCCGCTGCTGACAGTCGACAACCTGACAGTTCATTTTCCCGTCGGACGGACCGGGTTCTGGGGACGACAGCGTCAGTTCGTCCATGCCGTTGACGGGGTGTCGTTCTCGATCCGGAGGGGAGAGACCCTGGGCCTGGTGGGCGAATCGGGGTCGGGTAAGACGACGACCGGCCGGGCCATACTGCGCAAGGCGCCGATCACCTCTGGCCGGATCATCTTCGGGGGCCAGGACATCACCCACCTGCATGGCGAAAAGCTGCGTCAGCTGAGAAGAAAGATGCAGCTGGTCTTTCAAGACCCGTACGGAGCGCTCAACCCTCGAATGAAGGTTCTCGACCTCGTCGCAGAGCCTCTGGTCGTCCACAACCTCGTGGAAGACATCGAAGAGGCGGACGAGAAGGTGCGGAACCTGCTCGAACTCGTTGGGCTCCCGGGAGACGCCGCGGAGCGCTACCCGCACTCGTTCAGCGGAGGACAGAGACAGCGCATCGTCATCGCCAGGGCACTGGCTCTCGAACCCGAGTTCATCATCGCCGACGAGCCGGTCTCGGCCCTCGACGTCTCCATCCAAGCCCAGATCGTGAATCTGCTCCGTGAGCTGCAACAGGAGCTGAATCTGACGTACCTGTTCATTGCTCACGACCTGTCCGTCGTCCGCCACATTTCCGACCGGATAGCCGTGATGTACGCCGGCAAACTCGCCGAGTTAGCCGACCGCAACTCCATATACGAGAGTCCCACACACCCTTACACCGAAGCTCTTCTCTCCTCGGTGCCGATACCCGACCCGGTCTTGCAGCGGAGGCGCCGTCGTGTGCCGCTGACCGGTGAGATACCCAACCCGATCAGCCCTCCCGACGGGTGCAGATTCCACACCCGCTGCCCGATCGTGGTCGACAAGTGCCGTGTCGAGGAGCCTCCGCTGGAGGTCAAGGACAGCGGAGCACACGCAGCCTGCTGGCTTCGGTGAGGGGAAGGGATCAGCAGCTCTTGAACAACCCGATCTCCCGGCACTCCCCTGTTGTGACGCCGTTCGGCTTTGGGGCGATCGTCTGGGGATCGAAGCCGGCCCGAACCGGATGCTCGAGGTGACCGCCGCCGACGCCTCCCGTCGGCCTTCGATACCGCTCGGCATCGCCATCGGGCTCTTCGCCGGCGGGCTCTCCGGGTTGTTCGGTGTCGGCGGCGGGATCCTGATAGTGCCCGCCCTCGCCATATTCGGGCGCATGCAGCAAAGACTGGCGCACGGCACGTCTCTGGCCGCTACCGCTCCACTCGCACTGGCCGGCTTCATCGGGTACGGCGTGGCCGGCGAGGTCGACTGGGTGGTCGCAGCCCTGTTGCTGGCCGGTTCGGTGGTCGGAGCCATCGTGGGAACCAGCCTTCTGGGCAACATCCCACAGAAGTGGCTCTTGTACGGCTTTGTGCTCCTGCTCCTCCTCACCGCGGCGCGCATGATGTGGGACACGCCCGAGGGTCTCGGCCGGGAGAGCGTTGACCTCGCAACCGCTTTCGGTCTTGGCGGGGTCGGTCTCTTCTCCGGCTCGATCGCCGGGCTCATGGGTGTAGGCGGAGGGATCATCATGGTTCCTGCCCAGATAATCCTCTTCTCGATTCCCACGGTCCTGGCCAAGGGGACCTCGCTGGCGGTGATTATTCCGACTGCCATCGTCGGGACTATGCGAAACCTCCGAAACGACAACACCGACTTGCGCACCGCCGGGGTGATCGCAGGAGCCGGTGTTGGCGCCAGCTATCTGGCATCCCTGGTAGCGCTCGGTCTCGACCCGACCACGTCAGCGGTTCTCTTCGCCGGGCTGCTGGTAGCCGCAGCGTTCCGGCTCCTCCAACAGAGGTCTGGGGCTACTCCGAGAGAAGACGTTCGGGATTCGACCCCACACAAAATTGACGGCGTGGAACACCATGATCCCCGCTGATCTTGAGTAGAAGAGCAGGGTTGGCGATGCCGTTCGGCTCGGCGTCTCCGCGAATTCCCAGGTTGAAATTGCTCCAGGCGGGAGCGTGGTGGTCAGGGACGGCGTCGATCCATCGACCTCCGGTTTTTCAGACCGGCGCTCATCTATCGCCAGATCGCTGTGACCAGGGACTACGCACCCGAGGCCTGGTAAGAACTCCGATTTGTTGAACAGGTGATGAACAGCAGTTTCACCGTCCGGACGGGACTCTTGCGACCAAACTGAGTCTTTCTCGTCGACATCGATACGAGGGTTGCTACGAATCTGCGCGACCTGGTGAGGTTTGCCCTCGCCATGCGGCCGGGTCTCGTGGGAGAGGTGAGAGCCCCGAAGCGCGTCGTCGAAGAGGTAACGGACTCGAGCTCGCTGTGGCATGAGGCACCTGGCGGGTCATCGGGAGCGCGTTCCATTGATCTGTCCTCTGGGCGGGTGGGCGGACTCTATACCGGGCCCTCTTCCCTCCGGTCACGTCCTTCTCGATCGAGGTTCGCGGGAGAGATACTCCTGGGAGATTCTTTCTTGACAGGGACTGCCTCCCGGTCGTCTATCAGCTTCCGGGTCGCCTCGCCGCCGACCGTTTTCCCCACAAACAGCTGAGGACGGGTCGCCGGTGAACGCTTTGGCTAGCCTTGCTGACTCAGCGGTTAGAGAGGTGGGTTGTGGTGGAGTTGCCTTCCGGCACGGTGACCTTTTTGTTCACTGACATCGAGGGTTCGACCCGTCTGGTGGAGACGCTCGGTGACCTCTATCACGATTGTCTGGCTGCTCACTCAGAGATCATCGAGGGCGCGGTCGCGGGGAGCGCCGGTGTGGTGGTCAATACGGAAGGTGACTCCTACTTCTGTGTCTTCAGAAAGGCAGCAGATGCCGTTGTAGCGGCAGTTCAGATCCAGGAGCGCATGGAGGCTTATCCCTGGCCTCGAGATGGGGAATTGAAGGTTCGGATCGGAATCCATACAGGTGAGGGTGTCGCCGGTGGACGGGACTATGTTGGTCTGGATGTACATAGGGCCGCCCGAATAGCCGCGGCCGGCTACGGCGGCCAGGTTCTGCTCTCCGCGGAGACACGTGCCCTCGCATCCCGCCAGCTTCCCGAAGGGGTGACGATCGCCGGGCTCGGCTCTTTTCACCTCAGGGACCTCGACGAGCCGGAGATAATTTATCAATTGGTGATCCCCGGCCTAATCAGTGACTTTCCCGCTCTCCGCTCGGTCGGGGGGAGAACTCACAACCTTCCGGCGATGCCGAATCGCTTCATCGGACGCCATGAGGATTTGAAGGCGATAGAAGGCCAATTGCGGGACACCAGGTTGGTCACCCTCATCGGCCCCGGCGGGACGGGCAAGACGCGTCTGGCCCTCGAGTCAGGCCATCGCCTCCTGAGCGAATTCCCGGACGGAGTCTGGCTCTTCGAATTGGCATCGCTTTCGGACTCGAGAGGGATCTGGCAGTCACTGGCTGCTTCTCTCAGGCTGCGGGAGACGCCGGGCACCTCGCCGCCCCGGGCGGTGATCGACTTTCTGCAGCATCGGTCGACCCTCTTGATCCTCGACAATTGTGAGCACCTCGTCGAGGCGAGTGCCGACTTGGTTCGGCGATTGCTCGACGAGTGCGCACACCTGAGAGTCCTCGCCACCAGCCGCAGACCGATCGGTCTCGCTGCCGAGCGAGTTCATCCCGTCCCGGGCCTCGCCACACCCGACGCCGATACCATCGACGGTGCGGTCGCGGATTTCGAGGCGGTGCAGCTTTTCGTGGACAGGGCCCGCGAGCGACGACCCGGGTTCGAGCTGTCGGGCGACGTCCTTCCCGCCGTGGCGCAGATCTGTAGCCGTCTCGATGGGATCCCTCTGGCTATTGAGCTCGCCGCAGCACGAGTCGGAGTCTTGCCTCCCCACCAGATTGCAAGTCGCCTCGATGACCGCTTCCGCATTCTCACCATGGGTAGCAAGACCTCAATCGCCCACCACGAAACCCTGCGTGTCGCTCTCGACTGGAGCTACGACCTGTTGACCGAGGAGGAGGCGTCCCTGCTCCGGTGTCTTGGCGGCTTCGCAGGAGCCTTCAGCCTGGAAGCATTGGAGTCGATCTGTGGGGCTGCACTCCGAACTCAAGTGCCGCTACTTGATTTGCTACAAAGCCTGGTTGAGCAGTCACTCGTGGCAGTCGATGAGGACAAGGGGAGGTTTCGGTATCGGCTGCTGGAGACCGTGAGGCTCTATACCCTGGACAAGCTGGACGCCTCCGGGGAAGGCCCTTTGGTCTTCCGCGCCCACGCTGATTACTACATGCAGGTAGCAGGACGCGCCGAACTGGCCCTTCAGGGTTCCGGGGATGCGGTGAGCCAAGCCGAGATCCTCGACGCCCTGGACGACGAGCATGATGAGTATCGAGCTGCGATGAGCCGCATGCTCGATGTCGCACCGCACACGGCCATGGCCATCGCCGCCGCAATCTGGCGATTCTGGGAGATACGGGGACATCTCAACGAAGGCAGCGAATGGCTGAGATCCACTCTCTCGGCCAGTCGTGACGCTCCTGCACAAACGCGGGCCAAGGCCCTCGCCGGCGCGGGAAAGCTGGCATGGCGTCGCGGGGTGTTCACGGAGGCGGAGCCTCTATTTCGGGAGAGCCTCGAACTCTGGCGCCAGATGGGGGATCGCGATGGGGAGGCCAATGCTCTGCATGGGCTGGCGAGGGCGGCTCTCAATCTCGGCGACGCTGAAAGCGCATTGGAATGGGGCACCGAGAGCCTCGCCATACAACGAGAAGTGGGAAACAAACAGGGCACAGCCACGGCGATCAACACATTGGGCGAAATAGCCCGGTTCAACCAGGACTACGAGGAGGCCAGGACACGCTATCTGGAGAGTCTTCGTATCTACGAGGGGATAGGAGACACCGCGGCGACGATAAGCGTCAGACACAACCTGGGCTACACCGCGCTCGGGCAAGCAGATATCGAAACCGCCGAGGCAAGGTTCTTGGAGGCCATGATGCTGGCCCGAGACCTCAACGACCACTTGGGAATCTTTTCGATGTTCGGAGCGCTTGCCGGCGTCGCGACTGCAAAAGGCGACGCCGAAAGGGCAGCAACCCTGTTCGGTGCAGCAGACAATGTGGCCGCTGACGGATACGCCGGGGATCGAGTCGACCAACTCGAGGTCGAGAGAAATCTGATGGCCACCCGTGAGAAGCTCGATCCATCGAGATTCGAGGTCTTGTGGCGTGAGGGCGGGAGAATGGAACTCTTCTCCGCTATCGAGTATGCGTTGGGTCTCAGCGAGACAGTCTCCGGCGGATAGCCGACCGGACCGAGGACGGGTCCATCACTTCCTCTAAGGACCGACGCCTATCCCTTTGCCTGCGGCGGTGACGATCGCCACCCGAGCGCGTTCCATCGAACTGTCCTCTGGTCGGGTGGGCGGACTCTATCCCGGGACCCCTACCCTCCGGTCACGTCCCTCTCGCTCGGCGAAGACCCGAGAGGAGGTTTATGGCTCATTCTTTCTTGCAGGGGACTGCCTCCTCGTCGCCATCAGCTTCCGGATCGTCTCGACCTCGGACCGCTTGGAGCATGAGGCCAGCCCGACATGATTCGAGATCTTGTGTCGTCTCATTCAGCGTCCGGGATCCAGCGATCGGCGCTGCCCGGGCCGGCACGGCGTCAGACGACAGGTCTCCCCGGTCAGGAGACTCTCCCACAGGGCGGTGACCAGGGACTATGTGGTGGTCAGGGACGGCGTCGATCCGTCGACCTCCGGTTTTTCAGACCGGCGCTC
>CAZAHX010000006.1:0-22448 GCA_964485005.1 uncultured Acidimicrobiaceae bacterium
GCTGCACCGCCGAGCCGGCCAAGCCGGTCGTGGCCCTGGGGCCGATCTCCCAGATATCCATCCCTTCGGTGGCGCGGGCCAACCGAGGTGGGTCAGCCGGCATCGGATCCGCCAGACCGAGCAGGCCGACTACCGGGGTCGGATGGATGTCGACGCCCTCGGTCTCGTTGTAGAAGGAGACATTGCCACCGACCACCGGGATTCCCAGGGCCTCACATGCCTCCGAAATCCCCTCGACGCACTCACGGAACTGCCACATCACCTCGGGCTTCTCCGGGTTGCCGAAGTTGAGGTTGTCCACGACCGCCAATGGTCTGGCCCCGACCACCGCGACATTCAGCGCAGCTTCGTATACGAGACGGGCGGAGCCGATGCGGGGGTGGAGATAACAGAGCCTCCCGTTGCCGTCGGTGGAGACGGCGAGGCCCTTTTCGGTCCCCTTGATGCGCAGCAGGGTCCCGTCCGACCCGGGGCCGATCACGGTGTTGAGGAAGAGCATGTGGTCGTACTGCTCGTGGACCCACCCCGACGAGCCGATGGCGGGGTCGGAGAGCAGCGCGAGGAGGGTCTCTCCGATGTCGAGACCCGACCCGTCGAAAGTCCGGGCCTGGACCTCGTCGAGCCAGTCGGGCCGGGCCATGGGGCGGTCGTAGAGTGGTGCATCGTCGGCCAGCGAGGCCGCCGGGACTTCGGCGACCAGGGCGCCCCGGTGCCGGATGGCCAGGGTGTTACCCGACTTGACCTCTCCGATCACCGCCGAGTCGATCTCCCACTTGGCGGCGATGCCGAGCACCTCGTCCACGTTCTCCGGCCGTACGAAGGCCATCATCCTCTCCTGAGACTCCGACATGAGCAGTTCCGGGGCGGTCATCTCCGGCTCCCGGATGTGCACCGCATCGAGGTCGACCTCCATGCCTACGCCGGCCCGTCCCGCCGGCTCCGAGGTGGCGCAGGAGAGACCGGCGGCGCCGAGATCCTGGACGCCGACGACGAGTCCCCGCTCATAGAGCTCGAGACAAGCCTCGATCAGCTTCTTCTCCTCAAACGGGTCGCCCACCTGCACGCTGGGGCGTTTCTCCCCCGACTGCTCGTCGAAGGAAGCCGAGGCGAGCACCGAGGCGCCGCCGATCCCGTCGCGCCCGGTGGCCCGTCCGAGCAGGATGGCGACCGAACCGGGCTCCCCAGCAGTGCCCAGCACCAATTGCTCACTCCGCAGGATGCCGAGGCACATCACGTTGACCAGCGGGTTCCCCGAGTAGCAGGAGTCGAATTCGATCTCACCGCCGACGGTGGGCACCCCCACCGCGTTCCCGTAGCCGGCGATCCCGGAGACCACCCCCTGGAACAGGTAGCGGTTCCCGGGGTCGTCCAGGGGCCCGAACCTGATCTGATCCCACAAGGCGATGGGTCTGGCGCCCATGGTGAAGATATCCCGCAGGATCCCGCCCACTCCGGTTGCCGCACCCTCATAGGGCTCGACGAATGAGGGATGGTTGTGGCTCTCGATGCGCATGGCGACCAGCCAGCCGTCGCCGATGTCGACCACTCCCGCGTTCTCGCCCGGGCCCACGACGACATGCTCTCCCTCGGTCGGGAAGCGGCTCAGATGGGTGCGGGAGGACTTGTAGGAGCAATGCTCCGACCACATCACCGAGTACATGGCGAGCTCTGCAGGACGGGGATCCCGCCCGAGGATGTCGATCACGGACTGGTACTCCTTATCGGTCATCCCGAGGAGACGATGGGGTGGGTCGGTCAGCGTGGTCATGCCGTGACGAGCGAGCCGAGATAGCTGTTCAGCAGCATCTGCCCGTCCGAAGAACCGAGCAACACGTCGACGCCGCGCTCCGGGTGGGGCATGATCCCCACCACGTTGCCCCGGTCATTGGCCACCGCCGCGGCCCGGTCCTGGGAGCCGTTGGGGTCGTCGAGGTAGCGGATCACCACCCTCCCCGACCCGCTGGGATCGACCCAGTTGCCCTGGTAGGAGTTGAGCGGGATACGCACCCGTCGGCCCGGCTCGAGGTCTTTGGTGATGATGGTCTCGGTGTCGATCACCTCGAGATCGACGAAGCGGCAGATGAAAGAAAGCCCGCGGTTGGCTATGAACCCGCCCGGGAGCAGTCCCGCCTCACAGAGAATCTGGAACCCGTTGCATATGCCGAGCACCGGCCGGCCCTCCTCGGCGAACCGTTCCACCTCGGACATGACCGGGGAAAGTCGGGCGATCGCCCCGGTTCGCAGATAGTCGCCGTGGGCAAACCCGCCCGGGATGACAACCCCGTCGTAGCCGGTCAGGTCTTGGCGGTGCCACACGAGGTCGGCCTCTCCCCCCAGGCTCTCCAGGGCGTAGACCACGTCCTGCTCGCAGTTGGAGCCCGGGAACACCACCACCGCGGTCCTCACCCGGTCACCTCCACCTCGAAGTCCTCGAGCACCGGGTTGGCCAGCAGCCGGCGGCACATCTCCTCCACCCTCGTCTTGATCGCCGCGGGATCCTCACCCTCGACATCGAGATGGATCACCCGGTCCATGCGAACCCGGGCCACCTCCGCGTAGCCCAGGTCATGGAGGGCTCGCTCAACCGTGGTGCCCTCGGGATCGGCGATCTCCGGGCGTCGGTTCACGGTCACGGTCACCCTCACGCCGCGGCACCGGGGTACTCGGCGAAGTTCTGCCCGGTGATCCGCTCGTAGGCCTCGACGTAGCGGTTCCTGGTGCCGGTCACGATCTCCTCGGGGAGGTCGGGTGCGGGCGGGGTCTTGTCCCAGGGCTGTCTCTCCAGCCACTCCCTCACATACTGCTTGTCGAAGGAGGGAACCTCGTGGCCTGGTTCCCACTGGTCGGCGGGCCAGTATCGCGATGAGTCCGGGGTGAGCACCTCGTCCACCAGCAGCAGCTCTCCGTCGCTGAACCCGAACTCGAACTTGGTGTCCGCCAGGATCACCCCCCGACCGGCGGCATGATCCGAAGCCCTCAGGTAGATGTCCACCGACCGCTGCCGCAGCTCCTCGTAGAGGGTGTCCCCCACGAGGGCCCGGGTCTCTTTCTCGGTGATGTTCTCGTCGTGACCGCTCTGCGCCTTGGTCGCCGGGGTGAATATCGGCTCTTCGAGCCGGTCAGCGAGGCGGAGGCCGGAGGGAAGATGCTCGGTGGCCGGGCCGCCACCCTCGCGGTACTCCCGCCAAGATGAGCCGTAGAGGTAGCCACGCACCACGCACTCCACCGGCACAACCTCGGCCCGACGCACCACCATGGCCCGGCCGTTGAGCTCCTCGCGCTCGGCGTTGTCGAGCCCTTCCACGCCATCGAGATCCATCGTGACGAGATGGTTCGGGGTCCCGAGGAGGTCGAAGAAGTACAGGCTCAGCCCGGTGAGCACCCGGCCCTTGTCCGGGATGGTCTGAGGGAGGATGACGTCATAGGCCGAGATGCGGTCGGTGGCCACGAAGAGCAGATGCTCCGAGTCGATCTCGTAGATCTCCCTGACCTTGCCCGAGGCTATGTGGGGAAGCGCTGGCACGCGGGGTGAGGGTAGCGGCTCCATTCCGCGCCCTACCCTGACCCCGATGCCGGGATTCAGCGAGGAGAGGATCGCCGATCTGCTGACCAAGGACGCCTACGCGAGGAAGCTGGGGGTCGAGCTGGTCTCGGTGACCGACGACGAGATCGTGGTGGCCCTGGAGATGAGAGCCGACCACCTCAACTTTCTCGGAGTGGGCCATGGCGGGGTGCTCTTCTCGCTGGCCGACTGCGCCTTCTCCCTCGCCTCCAATTCGGCGGGCGACAGGGCAGTGGCCATCGACACCCATCTCGTGCTGACCGCGGCGGCGAGGGAGGGGGAGCGGCTGCAGGCGCGGGTGCGTGAGGTGTCCCGGGGCCGGACCCTGGGGACCTACCGCGCCGAGGTGACCCGGGAGGACGGCCGGGTAGCCGCCCTGTTCACCGGCACCGTCCACATTTCCTAGACCACTAGAGGCTCACCGCTGCGAGCCGGTCGAACACCACCCCTGCGGTGTCGGACACCCGCTCGAGGCTGAAGCACTTCGCCAGGGTCTCCTCGGACAGCCCCACCTCGGGGTCCTCGGCGAGGAGGTCCTGGAGCCTCCCCTTTCCCTCCCATGCCTCCATGGCGTGGCGCTGCACCATCCGGTAGGCCTCGTCCCTGGTCCTGCCCTGGTCGACGAGGGCGAGCAGTACCGCCTGGCTGAACACCAGCCCACTCGTCCCCTCGAGGTTCTGACGCATCCTCTCCGCGTCGACCACCAGGTTGGCGATGAGATCGCGGAACTTGACCAGCATGTAATGGAGCGTGATCGAGGCGTCCGGGAGCACGACCCGCTCTGCCGAGGAGTGTGAGATGTCCCTCTCGTGCCAGAGAGCGATGTTCTCCAACCCGACCTGGGCGTATCCGCGGAGGAGACGGGCCATGCCCGTCATCCGCTCGGAGAGGATCGGGTTCCTCTTGTGGGGCATGGCCGACGAGCCCTTCTGAGCCTCTCCGAAGGCCTCCCGGGCCTCACCCACCTCGGAGCGCTGCAGGTGCCGGATCTCGGTCGCCATTCGCTCGATGCCGGCGCCGACGATGGCCAGCGTCGACAGGTACTGGGCATGACGATCACGGGCCGTCACCTGGGTGGAGGCGGGCTCGACGGACAGACCCAACGAGTTGCAGACGTGAGCCTCGACCAGGGGTGGTACATGGGCATAGGTGCCTACTGCCCCGGACAACTTCCCCACCGCCACCGCCTCCCTGGCGTCGAGGAGGCGGTGATGATCGCGAGCCAGCTCGAAGGCCCATCCTGCCAATTTGAGCCCGAAGCTGGTGGGCTCGGCCCAGATCCCATGGGTCCTTCCCACCATGAAGGTATGGCGATGCTCCTCGGCTCGCTCCCGCACCACCTCGAAGAGGCGGGAGCCGGCTTCAACGAGCAGATCGGCCGAGTCGCGGAGGAGCACGGCTCCGGCGGTGTCGAGAACGTCGGACGATGTGAGCCCGTAGTGCACCCAGGCGGCGGCACCCTCCCCGGCGGCCGCACCGAGGAGGTCCACGAAGGCGGCGACATCGTGGTTGGTCCGCTTCTCACGCTCGGCCACGGCTTCCGGCGTCGGGCAGGGCGCCTCGCTCACCGCGCGGGCGGTTCCTTCGGGGACTCTGCCCAGCTTTTCCCAGGCCTCGAGGGCGAGCTCCTCGACCCGTTTCCAGGTCCGAAACTTGTGCTCCTCGGACCAGATCGCCCCCATCTCGGGCAAGGTGTAGCGCGCGATCACCGCCCTGATGATGCCACGGCGGGTTAGCGTCGGAGGCTGGGATGCGACGTTTGACCACCGACCAGGCGAGGCGATTTGCCTTGGCTGCGCAAGGGATCAGCGAGGGCAGGGCGAGCGGCCGGGTCGATGTCAGGCATTTCCGCAAGGTTCTCGGGCAGGTGGGCCTGGTCCAGCTCGATTCGGTCAACGTGTTCAGCCGGACCCACTACCTCCCCTTCTTCTCCCGTATCGGGCCCTACGACCGAGATGCCCTCGACTCCTGGCTCTGGGACTCGGGTGAGGTCTTCGAGTACTGGGGTCACGAGGCGTCTCTGATCCCGACGGAGCACCACCGGCTCCTCCGATGGCGGATGGACCGTGGTGTCAAGTGGAACCGAATGAGGCATCTCGAGGAGAATCACCCCGGCTACATCGATGGCGTCCTCGAGCAGGTCCGTGAGCGAGGTCCGCTGCGGACGAGGGACCTCCATGAGCCCGGAGAGCGGGACGCCGGCTCCATGTGGGGATGGTCCAACGGAAAGGTCGCCCTGGAGGTGCTCTTCCTGCAAGGGAAGGTGACCGCCGCCGACCGGCCCAACTTCACCAGGGTGTATGACCTCACCGAGAGGGTCGTGCCCGAGGAGCATCTCGACGCCGAGACTCCCGAGGGGGAGCAGGGCCCCGAGCAGCTGATCATGATGGCGGCGGCGTCGCTGGGTGTGGCTACCGCCGACGACCTCGCCGACTATTACCGGATCAGGATGCCCATGGCCCGGCCCATCATCCGCCGTCTTGCGGAGGCCGGCCGGCTAACCGAGGTCGAGGTGGAGGGTTGGAGAGGTCCGGTCTACCTCCATCCCGACGCCGTACTCCCCCGCAGGGCACGGGGGACCACGCTGCTTTCGCCCTTCGACAGCCTGATCTGGTATCGCCCTCGGGTGGAGAGGCTCTGGGATTTCCACTACCGGATCGAGATATACGTGCCCGAGCCGCAGCGGGTGTACGGCTACTACGTGCTCCCCTTCCTCCACGACGGCGATCTGGTGGCCCGGGTGGACCTCAAGGCCGGGCGCCGGGACCGGACCCTCCAGGTGAAAGGAGCCTTTGCCGAGGAGGGAGTCGACAAGAAGTCCGTGGCCCGAGCGCTGCGCAAAGAGCTCGACCTGATCGCCGACTGGCTCGACCTCGACGACGTCGTCATCGCCAGAAACGGGGACCTCCACCCCTTTCTGTGAGGAGAAATCACTCCATACCTCACAATTCTCCTCACAGAAAGGTCTAGTTGAAGGCGGGGAGCCCGGTGATGGCCTGACCCATCACCAGGGTGTGGATCTCGTGGGTGCCCTCGTAGGTGTACACAGTCTCCAGGTTGGCCATGTGGCGGAATACCGGGTACTCCAGGGTGATCCCGTTGGCGCCGAGGATGGAGCGGGCGGTGCGCGCCACTTCGAGGGCGTTGCGCACATTGTCGAACTTGCCGAACGAGACCTGCTCCGGGCTGAGCTTCTCGTCATCCTTGCGCCGGCCCAGGTGGAGGGCGAGCAGCGTTCCCCGCTGCACCGCCACCATCATCTCCACCAGTTTGCGCTGAGTGAGCTGGAACGATCCGATCGGTGAGCCGAACTGCTCCCGCTCCTTGGCGTAGGCAAGGGCGCTCTCGTAGCAGGACCGTGCAGCCCCCATCGCCCCGAAGGCGATCCCGAACCTGGCTTCGTTGAGGCAGGAGAGCGGTCCCCGCATCGAGGCGACCTCGGGGAGCGCGAAGTCATCGGGCACCCGCACGTCATCGAGGATCAGCTCCGATGTGACCGAAGCCCGCAGCGAGGCCTTCATCTTGATCTCGGGCGCCGAGAAGCCGGGGGTGTCGGTGGGGACGATGAAGCCCCTGACCCCCTGGTCGGTGTGTGCCCAGACGATGGCAACGTCGGCGATCGACCCATTGGTGATCCACATCTTGGATCCGTTGATCACCCAGTCCGACCCGTCCTTACGGGCATGGGTCCGCATCGACGCAGGGTCCGAGCCCGAGTCGGCCTCGGTGAGCCCGAAACAACCGATCACCTCCCCCTTCGCCATCCGGGGGAGCCAGGTCTGCTTCTGCTCCTCGGAGCCGAACCTCCAGATGGGGAACATGACCAGGGAGCCCTGGACCGACACGAACGATCTGATCCCCGAGTCACCCGCCTCTAGCTCGAGACATGCCAGCCCGTACTGGGTGGCGGTGGTACCGGCACACCCGTACCCCTCGAGGTGCATGCCCAGCATTCCCAGCTCGCCGAAGTCGGCGGCGAGCTCACGATGCGGGATGCGGCCCTGGTCCCACCACTCGGCAACGTGGGGGTTGATCTCCTTCTCCACATAGCTACGCACCGTGTCCCGGAGCAGCGTCTCCTCGCCGGAGAGCAGCGTGTCGATGCCGAGGAAGTCGTGCGGGTCGGGCGGCTCGGAGACGGAGTTGCTCATCTGAGGGGGATGGTATCGGCTCTCAACCCTCCAGGGTCTTCGCGGCCAGCTCCTTGCGGTAGCGGGCCAGCCTCTCCCGCAGCTTGTCGTCGTTGACGGACAGGATCGCCACCGCAAGGAGCGCAGCGTTGACGGCTCCGTCTATGGCGACCGTCGCCACCGGTATGCCCGTGGGCATCTGCACCGTGGCGAGGAGGGAATCCATCCCGTCCAGCGAGGCATTGATGGGCACTCCGATCACCGGGAGCAGGGACTTGGCGGCCATGACCCCGGCGAGATGGGCGGCCTTGCCCGCCCCGGCGATGATCACCTCGAAGCCCCGGATCGCCGCCCCCTCGGCGAATTCGATGGCTTCATCCGGCGTCTTATGAGCCGAGAGCACCCTGATCTCATGGTCTATCCCGAACTCGTCGAGCATTCTCCCGGCTTTCTCCATGACCGGCCGATCCGAACCCGATCCCATCACGATGGCGACTCTGTGTGCCATGGGGGAGACGGTAATCGCCGATGAGCAAGGGTCTCGCCTTGCTGGTGGCTTCTGTTGCCGCGGTTTCCCTTTTCCTGACCACCCAGCCACCGGTGGGGGAGCCGTCTGCCACGAGCCTTCCCCTGGTATGACGCCGATGGCTCGGAGACACGCGCGCCCCATTTGAGCGACAGACCACTAAGCCCCGATGTCGGTCCGGTAGGAGACGCCCGGCCAGTTGATGGCGTCCACTCCCGCATACGCCCGCTCTCTGGCCTCGGCGACGGTGGGGCCCATTCCCACCACACTGAGCACCCGGCCGCCGGCGACGACGAGACGCCCATTCTCCCGAGCAGTGCCGGCGTGGAAGACGAAGACGTCGTCCGGCACCTTGTTCAGCCCTGTGATCGCCGCACCCGTCTCCGGATCGGTGGGATACCCCTTTGCCGCCAGCACCACGTCGACCGCCGCTTCGGACGACCACTCTGGAGCGGCACCTTCGAGGACCTCCACCAGGTCGTTAGCGAGCCGGGGCAGCACCACCTGCGCCTCCGGGTCGCCCATGCGCACATTGAACTCGAGGACCTTGGGCCCATGCCCGGTGAGCACCAGCCCCGCGTAGAGGAATCCGGTGAAAGGGCTCTCCTCCTCGCGCATCTGCTCCCAGACCGGCATGATCACGGACTTCATGACCTGCTCCACGAAGCCGGGGCCGAGGTCGGGTACCGGCGAATAGGCGCCCATGCCCCCGGTGTTGGGCCCCTGGCCGTCGTCGAGGAGCCGCTTGTAGTCCCGGGCCGGCTCCATCGCCGTGGCCCCTTCCTCGGTGCACACCGCGAACACGCTCAGCTCCGGCCCCTCGAGGTACTCCTCGATCACGACCTTTTCCCCGGCGGCGTCCAGGCCGCCGCGCAGCCAATGGTCCGCCCACGCCGCGGCCTCCTCCCGTGAGTCGGTGACCAGCACACCTTTTCCTGCGGCGAGACCGTCGGCCTTGACCACGAACGGACCCTCCCGGTTGTTGAGGTGGCCCAGCGCCGCGATCGGGTCGGTGAAGGTCTCCGCCTTCGCCGTGGCCACGCCGGCGCGACGCATCACCTCCTTGGCGAAGGCCTTGGAGGACTCCAGTCGCGCCGCGGCCCTGGTGGGACCGAAGACGGGTATCCCCAGGGTGGCCAGGGCGTCGGCGACGCCGGCGGCGAGGGGTGCCTCCGGCCCGACCACCGCCAGATCCACCCGGTGTACCCGCGCCAGGGCGGCGACCGCGCCGACGTCGGTGGGCTTCACCCCTTCGACGAGCGTTCCCAACTCGCCGAGACCCGGGTTCCCCGGCAGCGAGATCAGCTCGTCGACCCGGGGAGATCGGCTCAAGGCCCACCCCAGGGCGTGCTCTCGGCCGCCCCCACCGATGAGCAGCACTCTCATGAGACTTCGATCAGCTGGGAGCGCTCGGGACCCACCGAGACCCATCCCACCGCCACGCCGGCGACATCCTGGATGTGCTCCACGTATCCGCGTGCCTCTTTGGGGAGATCGTCGAAGTCCCGGACCCCGGTGATGTCATCGCCCCAGCCCGGGAGCTCGTGGTACTCGGGCTCGCAGTGGTACAGAATCGATTGCTGGGCTGGCATCTCATGGTGACGGTCGCCATCGGCGACATAGGCGTTGGCCACCTTCAGCGTCTCGAACGCGGAGAGGATGTCCAATTTGGTTAGAAAGAGCCGGGTCAGCCCGTTCACTCGCACCGCGTAGCGCAGAGCGACCAGGTCGAGCCACCCGCAGCGACGGCGTCGACCCGTCACCGTCCCGTACTCCCCCCCGAGCTCGATCAGACGGTCTCCGGTCTCGTCGTGGAGCTCGGTGGGGAAAGGCCCGGTGCCTACCCGGGATATGTAGGCCTTGGCCACCCCCACCACTTCGTCGATGCTCTTCGGCCCGACCCCCGAGCCGACCAGGGCCCCACCGGCGGTGGGGTTGGACGAGGTGACGAAGGGATAGGTCCCGTGGTCGACGTCGAGAAGCGTGCCCTGGGCTCCTTCGAACAGCACGGTGTCTCCCCGGGATATCGCCTCACTGACCAGGAGCGAGGTGTCCGTCACATGGGGCCGGAGCCGCTCCGCGTAGCCCAGGTACTCGTCGACGATCTCCGCCGCTTCCATGGGGAGGGTGTTGTAGAGACGGGGCAGCAACTTGTTCTTCTCCTCCAATGCCGTCTCCACCTTCTCGGCGAAGATTTTGGGGTCGAAGAGGTCCTGGACCCTGATGCCGAACCGGGAGAACTTGTCGGTGTAGGCGGGGCCGATCCCCTTCTTCGTGGTCCCGATCTGGTTCTTGCCCAGGAAGCGCTCGATCACCGCGTCCAGCTTGCGGTGGTAGGGCATGATGAGGTGGGCGTTAGAGGAGAGCCGGACTCGTGTCGGATCGAACCCACGCTCGACGAGCATGTCCATCTCCTCGATCAGCACCTTGGGATCGACGACGGTGCCGGAGGCGATGACCGGGACGCATCCCGGGTAATGGATGCCGGAAGGTATCAAGGAGAGGGCGATCCGCTGCTCGCCGACCACGATGGTGTGACCCGCGTTGTTCCCGCCCTGGTAGCGGACGACGAAGTCGGCGTGCTCGGCGAAGTAGTCGATGGCCCGCCCTTTGCCCTCGTCGCCCCATTGGGCGCCCAACACGATGGTGGCTGGCATGACTTGGCGGGACGGTAGTCATCCGGGCAGCCGAGACCGGAAGCGCTAACTCTCCGCGTCTTCCTCGGTCGGAGTCTCCCCGGCGACGTACCTGATCGTGCTCTCGATGCCCTCGGCCACCACCTTGATCGGAGCCACCCCCATCTGGAACAGGCCGAGGCCGACCGCTCGGGGCAGATCGCGAAGACGGGGCCCCCCGACGAAGCCGCGTCTGGCGAAGTAGGTCCACAGCGCCACGGCTCCAGCGGCCATCAGGCCCACCAGGATCCAGAATCCCCACGGGTGCTCGGCGAGTGGGATCTCCATGAAGTTCATCCCGTAGATCCCGGCGACCAGGGTCAGGGGAAGCATGATCGCGGCGAACACCGTGAGCACCCTGACGATCTCGTTGGTCTGATCGGCTACGGCCCCGCGGTGCGTCTCCAGGACCGAGCCCAGGAGCGAGCGGGCTGCGTCGAGCGACTCGAGGATCTGGCCCTGGTAGTCGGTCACCTTCGCCAGAGCGGTCCTGCTGGCGTCGTCGACCAGTGGGTGGCCGCCCTCGGCCAGCTCGTCGTAGATCTGAAGCTGGGGAACCAGCACCCTGCGCATGACGACCACATCGCGGCGGAGGGCGTGCACCTCGGTGATCGCCCTGGGGTCGGCCTGCATTGCCAACTCCTCGAGACCGTCGAGCTGACTCTCGAGTTGGTCGATCAGCGTCGGGATCCGGCGGTTGCCCACCATGGCGAGATGGGCGAAGAGCCCCATGGGGGCGGGCACGGCGAGTCCCACGCCCTGCTCCAGCCGTTCACGGACCAGTGAGATCGAGACGATCTCTTCCCGGTGAACCGAGATGAGGAATCCGGGCCCGACGAAGATGTCCACCTCGCTGGTGGCGAGACGTCCACCAGACCCTGCCCGGAACGAGTTGAGGACGACGTAGACCAGATCTCGCTGCTGTTCGAGCAGCGGCAGGGTGCCGGGAGTCAGCGCTTCGTCGATGTAGGCCTGATCGACTCCGAAGCGATGGCAGACCTCGGCGATGGTGCCGGGATCCTCGTCGGCGACGTCGACCCAGACCCACCCTCCGGGCGCAGGATCGACCACCGTCTCCTCGGCTGGACCTGTGGCGACGGCGGAGCCCTCGCGCCAGCTGAAGCTTCGGATCACGCCCCGGATTATCCATCAACCGATGCTCTGCACCCCTCCTTTCCGGTTGTGGAAACACCGAAACACAGCGTTCACACGCTGGCAACCCACACGCAACCGAGCACCGATACAAAATGCCCGTGCCCATAGCGAGAGGAGAAAGACCGTGACCGACACGCCATCCGATGTCCTGTCCCTGGTCTCCGACGAGGAGTACGAGTTCATCGATCTGCGCTTCTGCGACCTGCCCGGGCAGGTTCAGCACTTCACCGTCCCGGTGAGGCAGTTGACCGAGGAGTCCTTCGAGGACGGCTTCGGTTTCGACGGCTCCTCGATTCGCGGGTTCCAGGCCATCCAGGAGTCCGACATGATCCTGATCCCCGACGCCACCACTGCCGTCGACGACCCCTTCCGTGACCGCAAGACCCTGATCCTGTACTGCTTCGTTCACGATCCGGTCACCGGAGCCCCCTACGAGAAGGATCCGCGCTATATCGCCAAGAAGGCCGAGGACTATTTGGTGTCCACCGGTATCGCCGACACCAGCTATTGGGGCCCCGAATGCGAGTTCTACATCTTCGACGACGTTCGCTTCGGGCAAAATCAGCACTCCGGCTACTACTTCCTCGACTCCGACGAGGGTGCCTGGAACTCGGGTGCGTTCGAGGAGGGTGGAAACCTCGGGTACAAGCCCCGATACAAGGAGGGTTATTTCCCGGTCCCGCCCACCGACCACTTCCAGGATCTGCGCTCCGAGATCACGGCCCGGCTCGAGGCGGCGGGCATCTCCGTCGAGGTACAGCATCACGAGGTGGGCACCGCCGGCCAGGCCGAGATCGACATCAAGTTCGACACCCTCCTCCGCACGGCCGACAACGTCACCCTGTACAAGTACATCACGAAGAACACCGCCTGGCAGTGGGGCAAGTCGGTGACGTTCATGCCCAAGCCGATATTCGAGGACAACGGGTCGGGGATGCACACGCATCAGTCCCTGTGGAAGGACGGTGAGCCTCTGTTCTACGACGAAGGTGGGTATGCCGGTCTGTCCGACACCGCCAGGTGGTACATCGGCGGTCTGCTCAAGCACGCCCCGGCGATCCTGGCTCTCGCCGCGCCGACCACCAACTCCTACCACCGTCTGGTACCCGGGTACGAGGCGCCGGTGAACCTGGTGTACTCGAGCAGGAATCGCTCGGCTGCGGTCCGCATCCCGCAGTACTCGCAGTCCCCGGCGGCGAAGCGGCTCGAGTTCCGCTGCCCCGACCCGGCGGCCAATCCCTATCTCGCCTTCTCGGCGATGTTGATGGCCGGCCTCGACGGCATCCAGAACCGCATCGAGCCCCACGATCCGGTGGACAAGGACATCTACGACCTCCCCCCTGCCGAGCTGGCGGGTCTGCCCTCGGTACCGGGGAGCCTCGACGAGGCGCTCCAGGCCCTACGGGACGATCATCAGTTCATGTTGCAGGGAGATGTCTTCGGCAAGGAGTTCGTGGACAACTGGATCGACTACAAGATCGCACACGAGGTCGACCCGGTGCGTCTCCGCCCTCATCCATACGAGTTCCACCTCTACTACGACGTGTGAGGTACGAAACCTCCGGTAGTTAGGCCCGTATCCGGGCCTTACTACCTCGAGAAGTGACGCGACGAACCGCCTCGAGGTTTCTCGAGGCGGTTCGTGCCGTATATGGCACTAATTACCGAAGGTTCGCGATCAGGCGGCGGCGGCGCCGGCGGCGTTCTTGGTGTTGGTGACCTCGGTGTCGAAGTCCTCGGTGGCGATGGTGTAGGCCTCCACGGCGGTCCTCCGCAGCTCACCGGTGTCGGTTGACCGCAGCCCCGCCAGTGCATCGTTGGCAGCGTCTGCGGCGAGATCCATGGCCCGCTGCAGCGCCTCCTGGTTCTCCTCGAGGCCGACGGGGACGGTGAGGGCGCCGAGCCTATCGGCGAGGGCTCCCGTGCTTTCGGCGACGGCCTCGAATCGGTCCTCGGCCTCGGGAAACTCGATCTCGCGGTCGTTGTCGAAACCGTCGTTCACGGTCACGATCTCCGTCCCGAGGAGCTGCAGCTCGCTGTTCAGGGTGTCCAGTTCGGCGAGGTAGGCCTCAGTGTCCGGGTCGAGCTCATTTCCCCCCGGCTCCGTGGTCTCGGTGCCGGCCGCAGTGGTGGTGGTAGTAGTGGTCTCGTCGGGGGCCCCGATCAGGGTGGTGTCCGGGGAGGCCTCCGGCAGTTGCCGTACGAAGAAGTAGGTGAACGCGATCATCCCCAAGATCACGAGGGGGAGAATCCAGCGTCCCGGTTTGGGGTCTGGGTTGACAGCCATGCGGGTAGGACGATAGCTGCGGTGGCGTTGGTTCCCCGGATCGACCCCCTTGAACCCGGCATGGCGGCTCCATACGGTCGCCCCCATGGAGCAGGAGCGCAATGAGGTCTACGAGCGCATTCCCTGGGAGACGCTCGATCGTGGCGGCGGGGACCGCCAGTGGCTGGTCATCGCGGTGGCAGGCGCGGTAGTCGTCGCCGCGCTGACCTTCTCGTTCATGAGAGGCCAGCCGATGCCAACGACGCAGATGGAGCCGGTGCCCGCCACGGCTCCCCTCGCCCCGTCGCCTCCGCCGGAGATCACTCCGACCACGGTGACCTCGCCAGTGGTCATGGCCGAGGCGGACCTCTTCGCCGTCGACCCCGACACTCTCGCCCACCTGGCGGCGTCCCACGCCGAGTGGTTCGCAGTCGAGTACCTCAGCGTCGACGGTTCGGAGCAGTCGAGACAGACCCTCGTCTCGCTGCTCCCCTCCGGTGTTCCGCTCCCCGAGGCTCCCGAAGGCACTCAGGTCTTCGTGGATTGGGCGGGAACGCAGAGCGTCACCGAGACGGTCCCGTTGTCGTACCAGGTCGAGGTCCTCGTCCGATCTCTTCTCGCCCAAGGTGACGGGGGGTTCACCCGTCAACCCGTGACCAGGATGCAAGTGACGGTCCAGATCGGAGAGGACGGTCTTCCCAGGGTGGCGAGCCCTCCTCGAATCGTTCAGACGGTCCCTGCACCGCCGAGCCAGATGGCCCTCTCACCGGTGCCCGAGCCGATCCGCGCCCAGGTGGAGTCGGCCCATGGCGCGGTGGTCGGTGGGGTCCAGCAGGCCGACGGGAGTTGGCTGGTGGTGGCGATGGTCATCGGCACCGATGGCGTCACCCGACCGGTGACGGTGGCGGCGCCCTAGAACCGGCGCCCTAGAACCGCCGCTCTAGGATCGCCGTGGCCTCGGGGGCGATCGCGTCCCAGGAGCCGTCCGGAGCCTTGGAGACCGTCACGAAGTCAGCAGTCAGGAACACGCTGGTCACGCCGTCGATTGCGAGCAGTTCGCCCAGGAACGGCTCATCGGGCTCGTCGCCCCGGGAATACGTTCCCGGGCCTCCCACCGGAGCCCCCACCGTGAACTTCATCGCATTCGGGTTGGGGGTGGGCTCGGCGCGAACGGGCATGGGGCGGCGATCGTAGTCCCATGACCGCTTTCATCGGGGTGGACGTCGGCGGCACATTCACCGATGTCGTCGTCTTCTCGGACGGGTCCATCTCCGGTCACAAGGTTCCCACCAGCCCCGACCCGTCCGTCGCGGTGGCCGGCTCGGTCGCCGGAGTGAGTGCGGATGTCTTCCTCCACGGCACCACCGTGGCCACGAACGCCCTCCTCGAGGAAAGCGGGGCACGGGTGGCATTAGTCACCGACGGCGGTTACGAGGACGTCATCGAGATAGCCCGACAGGACCGGCCTTCTCTATATGACAGCTCCGTCGACCGGCCCCGTCCGCTAGTCGGTCGGGAGCACCGAATCGGCCATCACCATGATCTCGAGGCACTGGTAGAAACTCTCCAAGCCGCCGGGCCGGAAGTGGTGGCTGTGGGGCTGCTCGAGGCCTACGACCACCCCGAGACGGAGAGGGACCTGGCCCGCGCCCTCGTCGAGAGGATGAGCGTACCGGTGCTCTCCGCGGTGACAATCTCCCCCGAGTTCCGCGAGTACGAGCGAATCGCCACCACTGTGCTCTCGGCCTATCTGACTCCATCGGTGGCTGGATACCTGCGGGCTCTCGACGAGAGGCTCGCCATGAGTACCAGGTTGGTCATGACCTCATCTGGCGGTCTGATCCCTTTCTCATCGGCTCCAGATGCCGCCGGGCGTCTGGTTCTCTCCGGCCCGGCGGGCGGAGCCGTGGCAGCCGCGGCATTGGGCCGGCACCACGGTCACGAGACAGTCCTCTCCTTCGACATGGGTGGCACCTCCACCGACGTCGCCCGGATCACCGGCGGGGTGCTGGCCACCGGATCGGGGACGACGGCAGCGGGCAGGGTGAACCGTGTGCCAGCCATACCGATCCACACCATCGGGGCCGGCGGCGGGAGCATCGCATGGCTCGATCCGGGGGGCGCCCTGAGAGTGGGCCCTCGATCGGCGGGGGCCACTCCGGGTCCGGTGTCCTACGGGCGGGGCGGGACCGAGCCGACGGTGACCGATGCCAACCTGGTATTGGGCCACATCCCCGCCGACCTCCGGCTGGGCGGAACGGTCACGCTCGATGCGGAGGCGGGGCGGCGGGCCCTGACCGATCTCGCCGGCCGGGCTGGTCTGCCGCCAGCCGACCTCGTCAGGGGGGTGATCGAGGTGGTGGACAGTCACATGGAACACGCTTTGCGAGCCGTGTCGGTCGAAGAGGGGGCCGACCCCCGGGAGGCGGTGCTGGTCGCCTTTGGCGGCGCGGGTGGGCTGCACGCATCACGTCTCGCCCGCCGACTCGGGATCGGCAGGGTGCTGATACCTCCTCTGTCCGGCGTCTTCTCGGCATTGGGGCTTCTGCTCGCCGAGCCGCGGGCGGACTCCGCCCGCACGGTGATGCTCGCGGCGGGCGACGGCGCTCTCTTTTCTGCCGTTCGCCAGGTGGAGGAGGAGGCCAGGCTGTCCTATCGGGACATGTTCGCCGGTGACCCGTCCGCCGCTCGGGTCACTGCCGACATCCGTTACCGAGGGCAATCGCACGAGCTGGAGGTGGTGGTGGAGGAGATCCCATCCATCCGGGAGGTATTCGAACTCGCCCATCAGGAGCGTTTCGGGTTCACTCGTCCCGGGGAGCCCATCGAGGTCGTCAACGTGAGGGGGATCGCGTCGGGGATGTCCCCGCTCACCTGGGAACGGATTCCAGGCATCTCGGTGCAGCGTGAGCCGGTCGGCCATGACGGCATCTGGCGGCGGGAGACGCTGCCTCCTGGCCATGTCGTCCAGGGTGCCGCGGTCATCGTCGAGGACAACTCGGCGGTCCTGGTCGACGAGCAAGCCAGCGTGCTGGTCCTCGAGGACGGGACCCTGGAGATGAGCCTTTGAGTACGAACCTGTGCGGCGTCGCCCCACGCGCCCTCGAACCGTGATCGACCCGATCACCCTCGAGGTCGCCCGACACCGTTTCTCGGCGGTGGCCGCCGAGATGGGCACGGTGCTGCGCCGAACCGCCCTCTCGCCGAACATCAAGGAGCGAGCGGACTGCTCGGCGGCGATCTTCACCGCCGACGGGGAGATGCTGGCCCAGGCCGAGCACATCCCGGTTCATCTCGGGTCCATGCCCGCCTCGGTGGCCGCCTGCTTGCAGATCTTCGAACCCGAGCCGGGTGCCCAGTACGCGGTGAACGACCCGTTTCGGGGTGGCACCCACCTCAACGATCTGACTCTCGTGGCCCCGGTGTTCGCGGCCGGGCATCATGTGGGTTGGGTGGGAAATCGGGCCCATCACGCCGATGTCGGCGGCGAGGCACCGGGCTCGATGCCTGCCCATGCCACGCGGCTGGAGCAAGAGGGCCATGTGGTGTCCCCTACGGTGGCGGTCCGAGGAGGCGAGTGGCTGGACGAGTTCGTGGAGCCGTTCGTGACCGCGTCCAGGACTTCATGGGAGCGGCGCGGCGACCTTGGCGCCCAGATGGGTGCCAATGCGGTGGCGGCGCGGCGGCTGGCCGCGCTGGTGGAGGGTGAGGGCCTTGAGCGCTTCGAGGAGGTCACCGCCGCCCTGCTCGATTATGGCGAGAGGAGGATGACCGCAGCGCTGGCCGCACTCCCCGACGGCTCCTACCGCTTCGAGGACTACATGGAGCACGGGGACGCCGATGTGGCGATCAGGCTGACGGTGGTCATCGACGGCGGCTCGTTACACGCCGACTTCGCCGGGTCGGACCCTCAGGTCGAGGGGAACTTCAATGCGGTGGAGGCAGTGACCCGCTCATGTCTGTATTACGCGGTTCGGGTCGCCACCGACCCCAGCATCCCGGCCAACCACGGCTGTTATCGGCCACTCACACTCGATGCGCCCGAAGGGTCGATCGTCAACGCCCGCGCCCCGGCGGCGGTCGCCGCCGGCAACGTGGAGACGAGCCAGCGAATTGCCGACGTGCTCCTCGGTGCCTTGGCCCAGGCCGCCCCGAACCGGGTTCCCGCAGCCTCGCAAGGCACGATGAACAACGTCCTCATCGGCAACGACGAGTTCGCCTACTACGAGACGGTGGCCGGTGGTCAAGGGGCCAGGCCCTACCGGGACGGCCAGTCGGGGATCCAGACCGGGATGACCAACACCCAGAACACACCGATCGAGTCGCTGCACACCCACTACCCCTTCCGGGTCGAGGCCTACACCCTGCGGCGGGGAAGCGGCGGCGGCGGCCGCTTCCGCGGCGGCGACGGAATCCGGAGGGAGATCGTCTTTGGCACCGACGCCACGCTGTCCCTGATGGGCGAGCGCCGTCGTCACGCTCCCTGGGGGCTGGCAGGCGGGGAGCCGGGCGCGGTGGGCGAGGACTGGCTGGTGACCACGGGCGGTGAGCGGAATCGTCTCCCCGCCAAGACGACCGTCGAAGTCTCCGCCGGCGACCGTCTGGTCGTGTTGACCCCAGGAGGGGGTGGTTGGGGGCCCGGATAGGCGTTTCTGTGTCGATTTGCCCGGCCTATAGCCCGGAGAATCGACACAGAACGGTAGAGAACCGTTGAAGTACCCTCTTGGTGTGGGACTGATCGAGGATCTTCGCCGGGCGCTCGGTGACGAGAACGTGCTCGAGGAGCCGGTAGAGCTCTATCTCTATTCCAAGGACGCCTCACTTATGCGAGGCAGTCCCACCTGTGTCGTCTTCCCCAAGGATGCCGACGAAGTGGCCGAGGTGGTGAGGACCGCCGAGAGCCACGACGTGCCCATCGTGGCTCGAGGGGCGGGAACCGGGCTCACCGCCGGGGCCAGCCCCACCGAGGGAGGCATCGTCCTCACCACCACCGCGATGCAATCTGTCGAGCTCGACCCGGAGAATCACAGTGCCTGGGTCGGGGCGGGAGTCATCAACCTCGATCTGTCCAAGCAGGCGGCCCCGCACGGGCTCCAGTTCGCCCCGGACCCTTCCTCCCAGTCGGCCTGCACCATCGGCGGAAACGTCGCCAACAACTCAGGAGGGCCCCACTGTCTGGCCGAGGGTTCCACCACCAGCCATGTTCTCGGTCTCGAGGTGGTCACAACGGGCGGGGAGGTCGTGGTGCTCGGCGGGAAGGCTCCAGATCCTCCCGGGCTCGACCTCAAGGGTCTCGTCGTCGGCTCGGAGGGGACTCTGGGGATAGTTACCCGGGCCCTGGTCCGTCTCATCCCCATCGAGCCCGATGTCCGCACCCTCCTCATGGACTTTCCCACCGTCGAAGGGGCCGCCGCCACCGTCTCAGAGGTGATAGCCGCCGGGTTGGTGCCTGCCGCCCTCGAGCTGATGGACCAACGGATGACCGTGGCCGTGGAGAACTGGCTCGGGGCGGGGCTCCCCACCGATGCCGCCGCCATCCTCCTCGCAGAGGTCGTCGGTGAGACCGAGGGAGTGCGTTCGGACGCCGAGATCATCGGCGACATCGCCAGGAAGCATGGGGCGGGGACCGTCGAGGTGGCGGAGACCGAGGCCCATCGCGCGCTGCTCTGGAAGGGGCGCAAGTCAGCTTTCGGTGCCATAGCCCAGCTCGCCCCGGACTACTACCTCCATGACGCGGTGGTGCCCCGAACCAAGCTGGTGGAGACGATGAAGGGCATATACGAGATCGCCGACCGATACGAGCTGACGCTGCTCAACGTCTTCCACGCCGGAGACGGCAACCTGCACCCTCTCATCGCCTTCGATGCCGGAGACCCCGGGATCAACGAGAAGGTCCACCGTGCCGGTGACGAGATCGTCGCACTCTGTCTGAAGAACGGCGGGGCTCTCTCCGGCGAGCACGGCATCGGGATCGAGAAGCGGGACATGATGAGAACCTCGTTCACCGAGCTCGATCTGGACGCTCAGGCCCGGCTCAAAGAGGCCTTCGACCCACAGGCGATCTTCAACCCGAACAAGATCCTTCCCGAGGGTTCCCGGTGCTTCGACTTCGGGGGAACCCCGAGAAGAGAAGTGCCGGAAGGCGTCTGGGTTTGACCGCGGGCACCGGGGGGCTGGAGAGTCTGCGCACCGAGGTTCCCGGGGCCCCCGAGACCGCGCTCGGCGTTGCCCCCAGAAGCCCCGACGAGGTCGCCCAGGTGCTGCGTCACGCCACCGAGCACGGTTTGGTGGTGCAGGTACGGGGGGGCGGGACCCACTCTGGGTACGGGTCGCCTGTCACGCCGGACATCGTCCTTTCCACCCGTCGGCTGGCGGGGGTGGAGAGCTGGGAGCCCGAGGACCTGACCCTCGTCGTCGGGGCCGGCGCCGGGATCGCCGAGATCGAGACGATGCTTGGCGGGAAGTCGCAGACGGCGGTGATGCCGGAGCGACCGGGCGACGCCACCGTGGGCGGTGTGATCTCCGCGGGTCTGTCGGGCTGGCGCCGGGCTCGTCTCTACTCGACCAGGGAGCGGGTCCTCGAAGTCACCCTGGTCACCGGGGACGGTCGCATCGTCCGTGCCGGCGGGAGGGTGGTCAAGAACGTCACCGGCTACGACTTGCCCCGTCTCGTGGTCGGGGCATTCGGAGCCTTCGGAGTCGTCGTCTCGGTCTGTCTCAAGCTGTGGCCGGTGCCTCCGGCTGCGGCAACCGTGACCGTCGACTCGGTGGAGACGGCTCGGCGGGTCTCCCGGCCCCTGGCCGTTCTCGGGGATGGGTCGGCGATCCGGGTGTTCCTCTGGGGCGGCGACGAGGAGGTGGAGGCGCTGGCGGAACGGCTCGGGGGCCGCCGTAGCGAAGGTCACCAATGGCCTGACGACCCCGCGGGTGCATTCAAATGGTCACTTCGCGTCCCTCCAGCGCTGGTCACCGAGGCGGTGGGCCGCCTCCCCGAAGACTGGAGCTTTGTCGCCTCCTACGGCGTGGGGGAGGTGAGGGCCGCCTCGGAAGGGTCGGGTGCAGCTGCGGAGATTCGCGATTGGGCGGAGACTGTCGGCGGCGCCCTGGTCGTGGCCGAAGCGCCCCCGGGCGGTTTGGACGGGTTCGACCCGTGGGGGGCGACGCCACCCGCGATCGACATCCAGCGCAGGCTCATCGGACAGTTCGACCCGGCGCGGGTGATCAACCCGGGTCGCCTCCCAGGCGGTCTGTGATGGGGTGGGTCACCACCGAGCATCCCACAACCGAGGAGCTCGACGCCTGCGTGCAATGCGGTCTCTGCCTCCCGGTGTGTCCGACCTTCAGGCTCACCGGCCGGGAGACGGCGTCACCGAGGGGCCGTCTCCACGCCATGATGGCGGTCCACGAAGGGATCGTGGGCGTCGACGAGGCGTTTGCCGGGATCATCGACTTCTGCCTGGGATGCCGGGCATGCGAGCCGGTTTGTCCCGGTCTGGTCCCCTACGGGCGCACTCTCGAGGGTGCCCGGGCCGAGATAGTCGCTCAGGTCCCGGGGCGAAAGGGCCCGCGCGCCTGGCTCCTGGGGCGGGTCATCGGATGGCGTCCCCTGCTGCGGCTCGGGACCGCCCTGCTTTGGCTCGCCACCCGGCTCCACCTCGCCGCCGTAGCCCCTCGGCCCTATCGCCGGCTGGCCAGGGGGATCCGCGCCCCGGGTCGTCGGCTCCGCCCGACGATCGGGCACACCGGCGGCGAGGGTCAGGCCGGCTCGGTCGCTCTCCTCGCCGGCTGCGTGCAGGATCAGTTGTTCCGCCCCGTCAACCACGCGGCGATCACCCTTCTCGAGTTGGCCGGACATCGAGTGTCGGTTCCTACCGACCAGACCTGCTGCGGGGCGTTGGCCGCCCATGACGGGCGTGCCTCCCACGCCCGGCGACTGGCACGGATCAACCGTGAGGCCTTCGACGGCTTCGACATGGTGGTTGCGACCGCGGCCGGGTGCTCCGCGCATCTCGCCGGTTATGGGCATTGGGCGGAGGGAGGCGACGCCGTGGCCGGGGCGGCGGTCGATGTGACTGTGGCCGTGGCCCGTGCCATCGAGGACGGGCGATTGCCGCGTGTCGAGGGCACCAAGGGA